>NZ_PQWO01000044.1 GCF_003231495.1 Acaryochloris thomasi RCC1774 | reverse complement strand
TACGCCAACGCGTCTCAAGATTGGTGCGCAAGACACTGTCATTCTCCAAAAAGCTAGAGAATCATATCGGTGCTATTTGGTACTTTATTCACCATTACAATCAATCCTTACCTATTTAGGACTACCACCGTCTGCTCAAACGGAACTGTCCACTTAACTGTAGTGGGTCCCATTTATTGAGAATACAAGTTCTTTCCCAAGCCTGTGATACTTAATCTATCGTTGTCAAAAAGAGTCACTTTGTAACAAAGCCCTTTCAAGCCTATATCCTGAAGCTTTGAATGCTTCGTTTCCTGCAAGCCGACCGTTTGATTTTTTTGCAATGCTAAACCCTTCAGAAAGATACAGCTTGAGGGCTGGTTCATTGCCCTCAAGCACTTCGACGGAAAAACGATCGCCCGCATGTTCGATTGCGTAACGCAGTAATCCCCTGCCTATACCTCGCCGATAGACCAATGGATTGACATACAACCAAGTCAGTTCGTCCTGTGAAAAAGCAGCAAAACCTTCAACACAGCCTGAAGCTTCTGCGACGACGACACTTGAATCAAAGAGTCCCTCATTCTTGGCCGTTTGCTCCAAAGTGAGGAATGCTGCTTCTCCCACAGAAAGGCGAAGCTCGTCGAGGCGAGCAGCATCATGAATTTTACAAAGGCGCGGCCAGTCTGTAGGGATATATTTGCGAATTTCCATCAATGTCTCAACTATGGTTATAAACTTGAAGACCCTAATATATCCATCAATGCGTTGATAAAGCTCTTGCCAAAAATGCTCGATAGTAACCCGGACGATACAATCACAATTGTTGCAATCCCCACATTCAACGCATTCAACTCAACCGGAAAAAATGAGTCAAGAATAAGCATTGTCAAAGCCCCAACTGCAATACCGCCTAAAAAAAGATAGGCAGTTTTATAAGCAGAGCGCTGTCTAAGATCGCTATCTTCAGAAGCCATAGATAGATTCCTTTTCTCATGATTTTTTCTTGATGATGTTGTAGCCACTGACATAGGCTGTACCCTCAGGCAACGACATCCATATCCACTGGACGTCCTCATCCTCGGCTAACTCAACACTAATCACGCGATTTGCAGGTTCTTGGGCAGATGCGTCCAGTGCTGATTGAGGTGCGAATACGGTTCGCTTTTTATGATCTTTTTTCATGGTGCTTGAGGTAAAAATGATTGGGTCTAAATTTAAGCGTAAAAATATTTTTCATCCTCGGTTTCTGGAGATTTTTCTGGTACAGGAGGTGCAGGATCGCTGAGAGAAACTGCAACCGTGTATCCTAAAATCAGCATCCCCAATATCAACAGAATAAAGAGCTCAATTTTGATCGCAGCAATAACGAGATTGAGAAAGCCCTTACATGATTTATTGACCATCGTTTTAGTTTCCTGTCGCCTCTTGGTGTTGGCTTAATAACGATTCGTTTACATCTTGCTTGACTCTTGCTAGCTCAAACACTAAACAACGGGCTGTAGTTGATCTGGAAGGGGCTGCGCTTGAATCCAGGAATAAATCATCTCTGCAAATAACTGGGGGGCTTCTAGACTCCATCCATGCCCAACATTCGGAGCAATGTAGGCTTCGATATGAGGTGTCATTTTCACCAGCGCCTGCTGAGATTTGTGGATCAGGGCTTGCTCATTTTCCCCTGCGGTAATCAGGGTCGGGACCGCGATAGAGCTGATATTCTCTGGCACTTCAAAGTTCACGGCGTCTCCACTTGCTTTCAGAAAGGCTTGTCGAGACATCTGCCTGAAGCTGCGATGATATCCATCGAACTGCTCTGGGGGAATGTGCAGAGCATTTGCATTCAGGTGGGCCATCCAGCTTGACCGCATGAAAGGCATCATCAGATAACTCATCATCATCATTAGCTGCTTGTTGGGCATGGGGAGGATATGCACACCACTCAAGACAGCACGCTCAACAACTGATGGAGAGTCAGAGAGCAGTTGCAAGCTCACGTATGCACCTAAAGAAAGGCCCACAATATTTGCTTTCCCAGACTTGGCATGGACCTGAATCAAATTAGTCACTAACTGGGCTGTCTTTGCAAAAGACTGCCAAGGAATATGATTACTATTGCCGTGGCCGGGTAGATCAGGAACGATACAGTTGAAGTGACTCAACAGCTTGACTTGGTTCTGCCACATCCAACCACTGGTCCCGATGGCGTGCAAAAAGATGAGGGTAGGACCGTCTGGATTTCCAGATTTTTCAACGTAGAGAGGGGTATCTACCATTCTTCAGTTCTCCATGTTTAGTTTTGAGGCGGAGATGATGGAGATCAACACCTCATCCGGCTGATCCGAAAGGTCCAATAACGCTTGGTAGGAGTCTCCAATTAGCGAAAAGGCGATCGCAAAAGCGGGTTCCGTTTTGAAGCCTTGGCTTTTCAGTTGACGCATCTGCTGGCGCACTTTCTCGCTGCTGTAGTGCAGAAGACGGGCTTCCACGTCTAGATGCCGAACGGCGGCTTGAGACAGTGTGGGGCGTGGCTGACCGAAGAGTTCGATGGGGAAGTCTTGGTGGGTGAAGGTTGCGATCGCACTTTCCACACCACCCACACGTTTCCGCCGCAGCTCAAAGTTCTGGTAGTGGCTAAAGGTCTCAAATAGAAACTGAGCAAAGTCATCTACGTTGGCAGTACAGCAGACGATATCAAGATCGCTACCAGGAATGTCAATATCCAGCGGGATAGTGCCGACCAAAATCGGATCAAAGCGCTGGAGTAAAGAAGCCATCTGGAGTGAGTCCAGGGCAGAGTAGGCAGCTTGTTGAGTGGCTGTACCGTCAAGAAGATAGGTCAAATCTTTCCAGTCTTGCTGCCATGGAGGCGTCTTTTTGAGTTTCAGCATTTACTGCACTGTGTCGATATCTATGGTCAAGGTCTTGAGCTGAGCCTGAAGCTCAGGAGACATCTCTTCTTGGTAGCGTCCTCCCAAATGCTGGGCGAAGAAGCGCTCTAGTGCCGCCGTCATCGTCAATAGATTGATTTCTTTACGGAAGCCGTGACCTTCGTCTGGAGCAATTAGGTATTCCACAGGTCTGCCTAGCTCTCGCAGAGCCACCACAATTTGGTCTGATTCTGCCTGCTTAACGCGGGGATCGTTCGCGCCTTGAATCACCAGCAGCGGAGCCTGAATTTTATTAGCAGAGAACAAAGGAGATTGGGCCTTAAGGCGAGCCTGATCTTCAGGATTATTTGGATCCCCGACGCGCAAAGAAAACATGGCTTTGATCGGTGCCCAGTAGGGCGGGATTGAATTCAGCAGCGTCATCAGGTTCGATGGACCGACAACCGAAGCCCCGGCAGCATAGAGATCGGGCGTAAACGCTAATCCAGCCAGAGTCGCATACCCACCATAGGAAGTCCCTGAGATCCCAACTCGCTTGGGATCGGCAATGCCTTGGTCAATCAGATACTTCACTCCGTCCGTAATATCGTGCTGCATGATGCCGGTTCCCCATTCCCTATTTCCGGCATTGAGAAAGGCTTTCCCGTAGCCTGTAGACCCGCGAAAGTTAGGCTGTAAGACAGCATAGCCACGATTGGCAAAAAATTGAGCTGCGCCACTATAGCCCCAGAAATCTCGTCCCCAAGGTCCACCGTGGGGAAAGACAACCACAGGAAGATTTTTAGGGTCAACGCCTTTGGGCAACGTCAGATAAGCCGGAATCTCTTGACCATCACGAGATCGATAGCGAATTGGTTTGACAGCAGCTAGGTGTTCGTTCGGCAGGTCTGGCCGCACATCATAGAGTTTTTTCAACGTTTGGGCCTTGCGATCAAATAGGTACGTCGCACCTGGATTGATATCGCTTTGCACATCAATCAGAGCGAGGCGATCATCCCGCGTGACAGACCCAACAGAGAGTTCCAGATCAGGAAGCTGTTGACGGAGGTACTTTATATCAGCGGCTAGCGAGTTGTTTCTCGGATAAATTCGGCTGCGATCGCCCACGTAATAGGTCGCAATCAACTCATCCGTTACCTGTGAGAATAATGCACCGCCAAAATCCACCTGCTTTTCAGGATCAGACTCCACCGTTTGACTCTTCTGAGTCTCTACATTGAGCAGCTCCAGTTGAATCAGATCCACGTCTCGGTTCGTCTGTAAGTAGACGCGCTGACCATCAGGATGAAAGCGAATGGGGGCACAGGTCTCTTCAATCTTGCAGGTGTAAATCGGCGTGAGTTTACCCTCTTCGACCTTGAGAATTTCGTTGCCTCTCTCTAGGGTCTGTCGGTAGGCCAAGCGCACAGTCCCCTTTAAGTCAGTCATCCAAGTTGCGATGTTCTGCTCGTTTTTGAGAATCAGCGTCCGCTTGCCTGTTGTCAGATTTAGCCGATAAACATCATGCACCTGTGGGTTGCGGTCATTAAGGCCAATGATGATTTCATCAGGCGTCTGCTTTGGGACGGCATAAAGCTGGGCGGCAACGTTTTCAAAGGGCGTTAAGTCGCGCGCCTTGGTCTGATCACCCGCCGTCTCTGGTGAGACCGCGTAGAGACGAAAATTTTCATTCCCCCCTTTGTCCTGACCATAGAGAATGTAGCGGCCATCGGCGCTCCAGAAATAGACCATGATCGGGCTGTTGGCATCAGCTGTGATCGGACGAGCAGCCTCCATTGGTTCATTAATGCCCTTAACCCAAACATTGATAATTCCGTTCAATGGCTTTTGGAAGGCGAGAAATCGACCGTCTGGGGAGAGCTGGGCACCAGAAATATCTGGGTCAGAGAAGAACAGTTCTCGCTTGATTAGGGGCGGCTGGGTCGCAGCGCTAGAGGCTTCAGCAATGTGCACCAGGGGAACAAGCCCCATCAAGCTAGCCATGAGAATTAGACCTGTATATCGTTGAAGTTTTGGCATCATCAATACTCTAGAGGTGGGCCATAGTGTGAATTTAGCAAGCTACAGTCAGCCCCTCCCATATCGGGAAGTCACGCTGATGAATGACTTTTGTCATGGAAAGTTGTGGGCAAAGCCCCTAAAATCAAGAAGCAATCAAGTGAAAGAACGTGTTTACAATCACAACAGGCTGAGCAAACCTGTCAATCTAGCTAAAGCTTCATCAATGTCTGACTTGCGGTGTGCAGGGAGAAATCGACTCAAGGGATCGACTGAGCCGATATCTAACCAGCCTTCAGTAGAGCAGGCACTTCCCCTATCTATTTTGTGGTGACTAGGTCTGGGTGGGAGTTCATGATGACCTTCACTCAATACAAACGGAAGGCGTTGAATCTTTCGTAAAACTTAAGTCACAGGCTTTTGAGGAGAGAGGCTGTGGAGAGTCTCAGCTAGAGTCTCTATTTTTTAGATATCTGCAGTCTATTTTCTTGAGACGTTTCTGATTAAAGATTTGCCGACTATGCTTAACAACACAATGTTGGTCTGGGACTTGGAGCAAGCCAACAAAATTTCTCAACAGTTTTCGACCTCCCTTGATACTGAGAAAATTGCTCGCTTTGCAACCCAAGGCATCGTGGAACAGTTTGACTGCGCCTTTGCTCGGATCTGGCTGGTTGAACCCGATCGCAACAGGTTGAAGTTGGTGGCCTCCTCTGGGTTATATACCCGTATCGATGGTTCCTATAGCCGCATTCCGATGGGTGCATTCAAGATTGGCAGAATTGCCCAAAACCGTGTCTCTCTATTGAGCAACAACTTGGCAGATGAGTCTTGGGTTAGAGATCCAGACTGGGCGATCGCAAATAATCTCAAAGGCTTTGCGGGCTATCCGTTAGCCAATGCTGACCGAGTGATTGGGGTCTTGGCGGTCTTCAGCCATCGGCCTATGGAGGCAGAGTTTTTAAAGATATTGTCCAGCCTTTGTACAACGTTAACCGTGGCCTTAGACCTAGCCTCACTGCATCAACAAAAGGTGCAGACGTTAGATACCCAGCAGACCAAAAATACTCTTGTCGATTTTTCACTATCTGATAACCTCGCTTACATCATGGGTCAGACAACACTGACCGTTCTAGGAACTGAGAGGCGTCTAGAGCTGTCTCAGAGTCAAGTCTTTTTAAAAGCGGCTGAAATTCTGAAGGCGCTAGACTGCACCTACTGTCGTTTGACCTATGGGTCAGAGTCGATTGTTCTAGATGCAATCGCATCCGCTTCCATACCCGCTCAGGAGCAAGCAGAGTGGGAGCGGTCAACATTTGGTCATTTATCTTTAGTGGCATCATGTTTCGGTGGCGTCCTCAAAATTAATACAGAAAACAGCATTAAGGCGATTCAGTTTTCTTTAACATTTGCATCTTCGATCAGTCGTTCGGGACTCTCTCTGCGAATTCAATGCGCGTCTCCGCTGCTGCAAATGGGATTCACTCAGCTTGCCTATTCAGCGGGACTCATAGTTTGTAATCATGACGACCAGCGCATACCGCTACTCACCGATCAGGCATCTTTAGCGGAGAGTTGTGATAATGACCGCGTTCTTTGGGTTGACCACAGCGCCGCTGCGCCGCATCAGGCGAAAGCTCACGTTAGTCTCTCCATCACGCCAGATCAGCTACAGGAGGCTGTTGAGAACGTAACAAGAGGTGAGACCTGGGGACTCAGTGGTGATGCTTCGGGCAAGCAAACGCTTTCTAATCGAGAGCAGGAGGTGATTGCGCTTTTGGTGCAGGGATTTCGCGATCGCGACGTTGCTGAAAAACTCTACATCAGTGACAGTACGGTCAAGTTTCATATCAATAATATTGTCGCTAAACTTGAGGCAAAAACTCGTCTTCAGGCGCTTTATAATCTAATGCTGTCGAATGGAGTAAACATTTAAATAACATTAGTTTTTCCGTATTGAATCAATTAGTAGCGGGACTGTAATTCTGGAGGTACACAGACATAAATTCTGACGCTATCTCTCCATCTGAAAGCGGTGACTGAGTAGATAACCCTTTTTAGATGAGTGAATAATTCCGCCTTGCTCTAATTCGCCAAGTAATCTGCAGATGGTGACTCGGCTTGTTCCAATGGCTTCTGCAATATCTTGCTGTGTCAGGCGGTTGGGGATACGCCATCCTTCTTCAGATTTTGTCCCAAATTTATAAGCGAACCACGCTAAGAATTGCTTGAGGCGTTCGGGTATTGAGCCATAATTCATCCTTTGTAAGATTTGACTTTGATGGATGTGAGACCACATCACCTCATCTATCGCCAATCCATCATCTATGTGCAGTCGATGCGCTTGAACCTTACAAAGACATTCGATGAGATACGGTTCAACTCCGGCCAGCGGATGTCCAACAACATCGCCAACGCCCCATAGGCCAAGTGTTATAACAGCACCGCTTTCTTGTAAGGTCAGAGTTCGGACCATACCGACATCAATCTTCCATAGAAGAGTCTTAATCATGGGCAAACATTCTCGACGCTGGAACTGCCGAAGAATTGGGCTGGGTGAAATAGGTTTGTTCGAGTGGGCAATGTACATAGGTAAAAGATAGTTAAGGTCAAGAGTCACTGGGTATTCCTGACAGAATGTTCCGTGACTGTATGGGTCGCTGACTTGACATAAGTGGCATAGGTTTATGTCTCTGTCTGCGTCTATAACGATGGCGAATTAAACTGATGCGAGGTTGAGGTATCTATGCCCAAAGGCATAAAGTTCAACTGATATGGCTCACGGCTAATCGATTGGGCGTAAGCAGGCTGAAGATAGGAGCGATACATGTCATCGTCTTGAACATGAACCTGCATAAAAGCTAGACCGACTGCATTCAGGTAATCATCGAGAACAGAAGAATCTGAGGGAGTCTCTCCCGGTGCAACGCTTGCCATACTCATCGGTGAAGCGCCATGCCTTGCCCCTTCAACAACGCCTAAATATTTATGGTGGGTGGTCAGGGCCTGAAAAGAAGGAATATGTTCAGTCTCCAGCGGAGTTACAACGTCTTCGGTTCCTGTAGCCCAAAGAACGGGGATACTGATCTGCTGGAGACTGGGTCGCCCAAATACGCTAGCGTTGACGGGATTGATAATTAGAATTGCCTGCACACGAGGATCTCGGAACTGATAGGCTTTTCGCGGCAGTTCTAGAGCGCGACACTGCAGCAACAGGGAGGGATTGAGCAAAAAACTTTGAGTGCTGCAGTTCTGGGCAACCTGAGCAAAGTCAATTTCCGCGCCCGCAAGGGCTAGGGCCGTATAGCCACCAAAGGAATGTCCGAAGATGCCGACCTGTTGGAGATTGAGACGCCCCCTTGAATCGGTCTGGTTTTGTTTCTCTAGCTCGTTCAGTAGATGAGTAATATCCGAGGGACGATCAATGAAGGCATTAAAGTCGAATAGATGGGGCGATCTCCCCTGTAGTAGCGCCTTCGACTGCTCTTTGTCACTTCCAGGATGCTGTACCACCACCACTGCAAACCCGTGGGATGCCAAATGCTGAGCAAAGTGAAGATGACTGTCGCGGTTCCCGCCTAAGCCGTGGGACATCACGATTACAGAAGCGGGTACGTCATCGGTGCGATTAGGTCGATACAAATCTGCGGTGACCTGGCGTTGCGATCGCATCTCGTTTGAAAAATGTTGTGGAGTGTAAGTTGCAGTCACGGTTTCTTTCAATACCCCAAGTTTCCCCGCTAGACGAAGGTCAGTAAGGCGATCAGATTTGGACCAGGACGCTTCCGTCGTGGTCCGCGACGGCTGCATTTCTTGAACTAGAACGTGCGCTTGCTTCCGCATCACGTCTCGCTGCTCGAGGAGCCTAAAGACTTGCTTTAAGTCAACCCGAACATCGGCTTGTAGGTGATGCATTAGGCTGATCAGGGTCAAACCACCCGAGTCCTTGGCGGCCAAATTCAACGCTGTTTGCAACGTCATCGCGCCATTAGCTCCCGACTGCGTTTGGATAATTCGACCGACTTCAGTCAGCATCATTTGACCCATTGGCGCTTTGAGCACGTTCTCAAGCTCCAGCGCTTCTATGGGGAACGGAGTCTGTAGGAGGCGGCGTAAGTCTGCCTGTGCTCTGGTCGGGAGTAAGGCAATATAGCCTTTTAGCTCTTCTTCTACATGTCCAAGCTTTGCGTAAGTGTCTAGCGTCTCTACAGAGAAGGTGATGTCTAGGTCGTCGTACTTAAAGTGAATATGTTCGGCTGCTGTTGTTGGGAGAGAGAGGAAGAGGGTGGATGCGATCGCAACTCCCCCCATTCCCCATCGCATCCATTCTCCATTCCAATCTAAGGCGCGAGTCAAGATAGAGTCTAGAAACCATTGAGCAGATCGAGGCTGTACCATCTGATTTTCCATAGTAATTGAGGCTCATCAATCACTTTTAAAACAGTGAGATTTGAGCCGATTCTGATATGTGTGCGGAGAGTTCGGATAAGAGAAAAGACTAAATTTCTAGTTCAGAATCAACGTTCCCTTAGCCTATTTGTATAGGCAATATTTTCGTAACTCCATATTTAGTCAGGATTAGAAATTATTTTTTGAAAACAGTTAAGCGAATCCCATACTCCATATTGCGACAGATTTTCGAGAGAAAAAGAGATAGCCAGTATAAGCTCACCTATTGATTCTTCTAGGCAGTTGGGGGCTGCAGCCAAGCAGAATATTTTAGCGATTGGCTAAAACTATTAGTTCTGCTAGCCATCAACTCTGTTCCTATTGCTAGTTAACAAAAACGAAATCAGTGAAATACATTAATGAGACAGGCTCTTTGTTCTCATGGCCCTTACTGCGCATGGACTGGAGGGCTTACCGTTCAATATCAGGTCTCAATTAAGAGGAATTGAATTATGCTTCAAGAGCACCCAAATGTTGCGTTACTCAAGCAACTAGATCCTAAAGATCTCTCTAGAGATCCCAATCTTTTTGCACCAAACTTTGTCTGGCATTTCTTCAACCCTCACCTGCCAGAGGTCCAGGGCGACTATGTTGGTTTAGAAGGTCTCCAATACTTTTTTGAAACGCTCGAAGCCATTACACAGGGAACCTTTGAGGTTGAACCGATTTCCATCACACCTATTGGCGATGAGCTACTGGTGACGCACGTTCAGGATCGGATGACATTGGACGGCAGATTCGTTGCACTTGATGCCGTTGTCGTATGGCGAATTGTGGATGGCTGCATTGCTGAGGCTTGGGATATTCCGTCTGTGTATACAGAGCACCCACAGACCGCTACTAGAGCAGCAGCTTAAGGCCCCGTAATCACAAACATCCTTGGTTAAGTCAAGCCAAAACTATGATTGAAGCCTTGTCACAGGCAGTTGCAGAAGTTGCCCAGTATCAAAAGCATGCGTTCACTGATCCAAATGTCACGTTCCAAAGCAAAACTCATTCCTATGACCTTGTCTCAGAAGTAGATCGGCAATCACAGCGCAGGATTCTTGCTGCGATTGAACAGCACTTTCCGGCTGCGGGAATTGTGGCCGAGGAAGATGAGCAAGATAAACCCTCCCAAGACGGAACGTGGTTTGTGGTCGATCCCCTAGATGGAACGGCTAATTTCAAAGCAGGAATCCCTTTATGGGCTATTTCCATTGGCTTTGTGAGAGAAGGTGTCGTCGAAAGCGGGATGATTGCCTTGCCCTTCACCGGCGAGATCTTCTTCAGCCAAGAGGTTACCCCGCTGATCAAACCGCTCAACACGTTAACCGAAGCACAGTTCTACGGTATTGATAGCACTTTTGAAAACCTGCAGCTTCAAGGTCTCATTCTTAAGCGTCGTCAATTAGGGGCGGCGGTGCCTACGCTTTTATGGTGCTGTGACTCCCGCAATCGTCAGCGACCCCGACTCGACTTTGCTTTTATGGGCAAAGGGGCTTTTTGGGATGTCTGTGGTGCGATCGCATTTCTCAAACAAATGGGAGGGGCTTTGATCGATGAGACAGGCCAGGATTTCACTGAATGTTCAGACGTGTTTGCCATTCTAGGAGACCTTAAAAAACTCCGCACTTACAACTTCTGCTACATCGCCAGCGCGAGCAAGAAAATTGCTCACGAAGCCTACCAGCGTTATTTACGTCCCAGGAAGATAGTTTTATGACTCATATCGGCATCCTTTGTCCTACTCTGAATGGTCATCTCAATCCAATGATGGCGCTAGGGCATGAACTGAAGCGTCGAGGGCATCGCATAACGATAGTGGGTCTTCTCGATGGAAAATCCAAAGTTTTGGCTGCAGGATTAGAATTCCTGGCGATTGGTGAAGTCAAGTTCCCCTTTGGCTCCACTAGCCAATCTTTAGATAAGCTAGGACAGCTCAGTGGTATAGCTGCATTTCGATACTCCATTGAGCTGATGAAGCAAGCAACAGCAACCCTGCTGGAAGAAGCACCTGCTGCTCTTCAGAATATGGGTGTAGAAATTCTGCTGATTGATCAGGCCTTAGTTGGCGGTTCAAGCATTGCTCAGAGATTAGATCTGCCCTTTATCAGCGTTGCTTGCGCTCTAATGTTCAATCAAGATTCCAATGTGCCTCCTTTCTTTACCAGCTGGCGCTACTCCGCAACCTGGTGGGCACGGTTACGGAATCAAATAGGCTACCAATTACTTTCTATTCTTGCGCAACCCAGTACGAGGCAGATTGCTACATATCGACAGCAGTGGAACTTGCCATCTCTCAAGCATCAAAATGATTTCTATTCTCCACTCGCACAGATCTGCCAGCAACCAGCTGAATTTGAATATCCAAGACAATCCTTACCCGCTCACTTCTACTTTACGGGGCCTTACTCAGATCAGAACACCCGCGAACCTGTAGATTTTCCCTTTGATCAATTGACAGGACAACCGCTGATTTATGCCTCCCTTGGTACGCTACAGAACCGTTTGCTAGGCACGTTCGAGATCATTGCAGAAGCCTGTCAAGTCTTAAATGTGCAGTTGGTGATTGCGCTAGGCGGCGGAAGTACGCCAGAATCACTGCCGATTTTACCCGGCTCTCCTTTAGTCGTTGGCTATGCTCCCCAATTGGAACTGTTGCAAAGAGCCACCCTGACCATTACCCATGCAGGCATGAATACAGTTTTGGAATCTTTGAGTAACGGTGTGCCGATGGTGGCGATTCCGATTACCAACGATCAGCCGGGGGTCGCAGCCCGAATTGCCTGGACTGGGGCCGGAGAAGTCGTCACCTTAAAAGATTTGACTGTCTCCAGGCTGCGCAGCACCATCCGTCGAGTTTTGGTTATGAAATCTTACAGAAACAATGCTGTTAGGCTACAAAAGGCCATGCAAACAGCTGGCGGAGCCAATCAAGCCGCTGACGTGATCGAGCAGGTGATTGCAACGGAGCAGGCTGTCTCAGTTCAAATTCAGGCATCAGGAAGTTTTGCAATGTCTAACAGATAGAACATCAGCTTTTCACAGATAACGGCTTGCACCAACATTGTTGAGACCTATCACCACTTTCTCGATTGGTTGCATTTTGGTACGCATGAGGTGATCACTAAGCAGGATCCCGATGAGCAGGAGAGGCAGCTCAAGTATTTGGACCTGACGGCCAGTGCGGTGATTTTCCAGAATGCGATGGATATGTCTTTAATCATGCAGCAGCTTAGTGCAGAGGGAAATCCCATTGACCGTAAGACATTAGCAACGACGAGTCCTTCTCTGGTAGGGCAGCTGAAGCGCATTGGTGACTTCGTGGTGGACATAGAGACGATGCCGGTGCCGTTTGAACAAGCGATTCAGCTTCCTATTGATCTAGATTTTATCTAGATAGGACAAGGCTTTTGGGAAGAGTATAGTGTGATTTAAATGGCTTGAAGGCTTGAGAGCTTAGATCCCTAGAAGCTCTGCTATGTATAGGTCCTAGAACCATCTTATGCCTTTTTACACATTTCTCGGCATGCCCCAACTTCAGTGGGCAAGCGCACTTACACAAAACGAGATATTTCAACATGGGCCGAAATGAACAGAGGTTATCCTTCCTCTTTCGCTTAATTGGGATAGAAATACATGAATTCTGCTCAAGCCCATAAGCCACGGCTGATACCCCTATTGCTCTGCCAACGAAAGATATTATTGAAGCCGTATGAATATAATTTTCGGACAAAAAACGTTGCAAAACTTTGCTGCGTAAAGCGTCATAGAAGTGCTGAAAAGTATTATATATAGAGGTAATAGATCCAAGAAAATCTGATTAATGAAAGAGTATTTTTTCTTTGCCAAAGGCTGAAAAAGTTCCCATATTTTCTATCAGAGTGATGCTTGATTTTATTTAATACCTCTAAGATACCAACAGATAACGTAGGGAACGTTTAAGGATTTTGATCATGGCAAATGCACTTCACTTTCCGGTTCAGAGTCAGCAGCCAGAACAGCACCAAGCCAATATGGAAGAGACGTTAGCTCATCGCACCGATGTCGCTCAGGTTCATCAAGATCGGCAGTTGTTGACGTTACTACAGCAAGAAAAGGAGCAGCTTGAGAGAAGTAAACAATCAGTCTCAAGTCACTTAAGCCTATGGCAACGGCTAACAGAAACTATCATCAAACGAAATCAGATCAGTCTCGAAGAAATCCAGGGGCCTTCAGGAAAAGTAGCCTGGCATGCTTACGATCCTCGTACCGGCCAATCATGGTATGCCGAAACATCAGCAGAAATGGTGACGCTGTTAGAAGCGCATCGCTTGATTCGCTAATCAGCTCCGCTGTCGCCCCATAATGCTATTCCGCCCAGAATACCGGCTTCGTTGGATACCATGGTCACGTTCGGAGGCAGGTCAATATTGATGCGTTTTGCTTCCCCACCCCCAATGTAGAGTTGATCATAGCTAAACAGTCGTTCTAAATTAGCGATTGCTTTGGCTAAATTTCGATTCCAGGTCTTATTACCTTTCTTTTTGAGAGCTTTACGACCCAACTGCTGCTCATAGGTCTTCTGCTTTTGAAAGGGGTGGTGGGCCATTTCAAGGTTGGGGACCAAGTGGCCGTTGACGAACAAAGCAGAGCCAAAGCCAGTTCCCAGCGTTAATACTAATTCAACGCCTTTACCTGAGATTGCGCCATAGCCCTGAATATCGGCATCATTAGCGACACGTACAGGTTTTCCTAATCGCTTTGAAAGGGCTGTGGCGAGGTCAAAGCCAAGCCATTCGGCGGTGAGGTTAACGGCAGTTTTAGTGACGCCGTGTTGGACCACTCCCGGAAAACCGACAGAAACCTGTTCAAAGGCGCCTTGTTCTGTAGCTAATTGAGCGATCACATCCAGGACAGCGTCGGGGGTTGGGGGGTGAGGGGTCTTGATGCGATTACGTTCGGTAATGGGTTTACCGGTCTCATTCAACACCATTGCTTTAATACCACTGCCCCCAATGTCCACGGATAAAACCTGCAGGGGTTGCGTCTCAGCATCTGTCATCTATGGTGTCACTCCAGCTATATGTTTTATGCCCATAGCCAAGAGTCTATGGGAAAAAGCTATCAATAGTTTACCGCTTGGTTGACGGCCAAAAGCTACACACCACTGCTACAGTCTACTTGCTTAGAGCTCTAGTTCTTGTGGTGTGGAGCAGTAGGCAGACTTCAAGGGTCAGCAGCGAGAGGCAACCTATCTTGCATTGGCCGTTGGGGGCACTGTACCCTAGCTCTCCAGTGATGATGCTAAAGAGGTCGAAGATGAAACGGTTCAAACAACAAGTCATTTTGTGGGGGAGTATTGTTTCATTGCTGGCCGCCTGTGCTAGCCAAGAGCCAACGCCGAAGCCTGCAGGTGAGGTCGATGGAGTCGATGCTGCTCCTTTAGCGATTGGAGCCATTCCCGATCAGGATCCTGAAAAAATTCAGCGCCTTTCAGAAAAACTCACGGCCTATCTAGAGTCAGAGCTGAACGTCCCCGTTCAGTATCAGCCAGTGACCGACTATGCCGCTGCTGTGACGGCCTTCAAAGTAGGTGATTTAGATCTAGTCTGGTTTGGAGGACTGACGGGCGTGCAGGCTCGCCTTCAGGTGACAGGCGCCCAAGCCATTGCCCAGCGCGATATTGATGAACAGTTCACCAGCGTTTTCATTACCAATGCCAATAGCGGTGTTCAGCCTTTTGAAGAGGTAAGCGGCCTCACGGCACTCAAGGGTCACACCCTGACCTTTGGCAGCGAGTCTTCAACTTCGGGACGGCTGATGCCTCAGTACTTCATGCAGCAGGCGGGGGTCGCGCTGGAAGAAGTAAAGGGCGAGGTAGGATTTTCGGGGAACCATGATGCGACGATTAAGCTGGTTGAGGCGGGTACGTTTGAAGTGGGTGCTCTAAACTCACAGGTCTGGGACAGCCGCTTGACAGAGGGGAGTGTGGATGAGGCTAAGGTCCAGGTGATCTGGCGAACGCCGCCCTACTATGACTACCACTGGGTTGCAAGCCCAGCCGTTGAAGAACGCTATGGAACTGGATTCACTAAAAAGCTGCAAGGAGCGTTAACTCGCCTTGATACCAGCGTTCCTGAAGAAAAAGAGATTTTAGATTTGTTTGGGGCGGTCAAGTTTATTCCGACTGAGAATCAGAACTATGCCCAGATCGAGAAGATTGGTCGCCAGATCGGCAAGATTAAGTAATGGGTGAGCCTGTCTTTGAGCTGGCTCAGGTCTCCCGGCAGTTTGGGGATGTGATGGCCCTCAGCGATTTGAGTCTCTCCATTGGTCTGGGGGAGCGGGTCGCATTGATTGGCCCCAGCGGTGCCGGTAAAAGTACTCTCCTCAATCTTTTGAATGGGAGCCTAGTACCTTCGACAGGGCAGGTGACGGTTTTAGGCCGTGATTTGAGTCAGCTTAGCCCTCGAAGACGGCGGCGAATCCAGCGACAGGTGGGCACGGTTTATCAGCAACATCATCTGGTCACGAATCTATCGGTGATTCACAATGTCAATGCGGGGCAGTTGGGGCACTGGTCGTTGGGGAAGGCGGCTTGGTCTCTGCTGTGGCCGCAGAGCAAAGAAACGGTGGTGCAAGCGTTAGAGCAGGTGGGCATTGCGGATAAGCTCTATGCCCGCGCCGATCGCCTTTCAGGGGGGGAACAGCAACGGGTGGCGCTGGCTCGGGTGCTGGTGCAGCAGCCGGTGGCTATCTTGGCCGATGAGCCGATTGCGAGCTTAGATCCGGCACGGTCCCATGATTTGATGGCTTTACTCCGAAGCCTGACGAGGGAAGCTGGCAAGACACTGGTGGTGAGCCTCCATGATATTGAGTTTGCTTTTCAGTACTGCACGCGATTATTGGGCCTATGCCAGGGACAGCTACAGTTCGATCTGCCGCCGTCTCAGGTGACTGAGGGTATGATTGACAGGCTCTACCGGTTTACTTCGAGTAGATAAGCTCTTGGTCCTTGAGATTGGTTAATGTCTGCGTCTCCTCCCGTTGCTAAACTGCCTGCTCGTCCATCGCTCATGACGCGGAAGATGCTGTGGATGGCGATAGTGGTGGTTGCGATCGCATCCTCCCTATACATCGCTAGCCAGGGACAGTCAGCACTCATCAACTGGGGCGGCCTCGGCCAGCTCGGAGAATTTTGGCAGGCCAGCCTAACGCCGGACCTCAACCCTGAGTTTTTGGGCGTCATGGGTCGAGCGACGTTAGTGACCTTTGCCTACGCAGTTTGTGGCACCACCCTCAGCATTGGCCTCGGGTTTATAGGGGGCGTACTCACGTCAGCAACCTGGTGGCGAACGGTTCTGCCTCCGGCGGCAAAAGGGGGCTGGCTAGGACCGCTGATTTGGCGACTCATGCGATTGCTGTTGGCCTTTCCGAGGGCGATTCATGAGCTGATCTGGGGCTTGTTTTTTCTCAGTATTTTAGGACTCGATCCGGTGGTTGCGGTGGTTGCGATCGCAATTCCATTCAGCGCCATCGTGGCCAAAGTCTTCTCCGAGATTTTAGATACAACCCCCCGAGCCCCCCTCAACGCACTGCTTAATAGCGGAGCCTCACCCGCAGCCGCTTGGCTCTATGGATTGTTGCCCCAAGCCTTCCCCAACCTGCTGTCCTACGCCTCTTACCGCTTTGAATGCTCCCTGCGTTCCGCCGCCGTCTTGGGCGTCATCGGTGCTGGGGGGCTGGGCTATGAAATATTCCTGAGCCTGCAGTCTCTGCAGTACAGACAGCTCTGGACTGGCTTCTACGCCCTGATCATCCTCAACGGGACCGTCGATTTGTGGAGCGCCTGGATGCGGCAAACAATGGGCTTCACCAGCCGCTTAGATCTCCAGACCTGCAGGGAGATCAGCAACAGGCCCAACGACTTGGCCCTTCCCCATCGACCCAACGGGGCATTGTCCCTCTCTTGGGGGCTGATCACCTTAGCCATTCCCCTCTGCTTTTGGGGACTGGGGATCGGTTGGGAACGGCTATGGTCTCCTCGCACCCACAGGCTTTTGCAAGAAATCCTCACAGATGCAGCCCCTGCATGGCCGAGTTTTTATAGCCTTCAGAACTTACTTCACCTGTCGAGTCTGACTCTATCGATGTCAATTTTGGCCGCTGCTCTTGCCGGAGCTGGTGGCATTCTCCTGTCATTCCCGGCGGCGCGAACCTTTTTACTACCGGGGGGATGGCTGTACCCCCAAGGAGAGACAACGCGATCTCTCGGAGCCACAAGCCTATTTCTATGCAGCCGCTTACTACTACTGGTCAGTCGGGCCATTCCCGCACCAATTTGGGCCTTAGTCTTTTTGTTTGTACTATTCCCTGGTGTGTGGCCGGGGGTGCTGGCGTTGGCCGTTCACAACCTCGGCATTTTGGGGCGCTTGATGGCGGAGGTGAATGAAAATCTTGATGATCGACCGGTACGAGCGCTGCAGACACTCGGCGCTTCCCCAGAACAAATTGTTCTCTACGGTGTCTTACCGCAGAATCTTGGACGCTTTGTGGCCTATATCTTTTACCGCTGGGAAGTCTGCATTCGAGAAACCGTCATTGTCGGATTAGTGGGAGCCGGGGGATTGGGGCGTTTAATGACTGAACAGCTCAGCAGTTTTGACTATTCAGGTTTGACCCTTACCTTAGGATGCTTTGTATTGTTGACGTTTTTAGTCGATGGGATTAGTCAGCAGATGCGGTCGACATAGAGGAATGCTGAAAGAGGTCGAGAATGTTACTGCGTTTGCGTTCTCGACCCAAACAGGCGATATAAACCCCGAAATACTTTTCTAAAAAGAGCCTCAGCTATACTTTCCACACCATGACAAATCTCTGGTAGTCCTAAATAGGTAAGGATTGATTGTAATGGTGAATAAAGTACCAAATAGCACCGATATGATTCTCTAGCTTTTTGGAGAATGACAGTGTCTTGCGCACCAATCTTGAGACGCGTTGGCGTA
>NZ_PQWO01000043.1 GCF_003231495.1 Acaryochloris thomasi RCC1774 | reverse complement strand
CCTCTACAAAGCTCGACATCTGATAGAGAACTTTTTTGCCAAGATCAAGCAGTATCGGGCAATTGCCACACGCTACGATAAACGAGCCGTCAATTTTCTAGGAGCTATTTACCTAGCAGCCTCTGTTGTATGGCTTAATTGATGACACGCCCTAGATAGCCTCCTAGAAGTGTCAACAGTTCATCCTCAACTTATGTTCAGTTGAGTTGCCCTAGCCTTTAGTACGAAAGTACTGAAGAAAAATGGCTGTTCGCAAAATCCTCCACATTGATCAGGATGCTTTCTACGCCTCCATCTAACAACGAGACTTCCCAGAGCTGCGAGGGAAGCCGGTCGTAGTCGGTGGCCATCCAGAGTAACGGGGCGCAGTTGGCGCGGCCAGCGACGAAGCCCGCAAGTTCGGCATTCATTCGGCCATGCCCTCGCGGACAGCGGCACAGTGCTGCAGCGAACTGATCTTTGTCCGCCCTCGCTTCGATGCCTATAGAGAGGCATCCCAGCAGATTCGAGCTATCTTCAAAAGCTATACCGAGCTAATGGAACCCGTCTCACTTGATGAAGCCTATCTTGATGTGACAGAGAACAAGCATGATATCCCCTCCACCACTGCGATCGCACAGAAAATCAAGCAGGCGATCCACAAAGAGACTCAGCTCACGGCATCGGCAGGGGTTTCGATCAATAAGTTTCTAGCGAAAATGGCCTCCGATCTAGATAAACCGGATGGCCTATCAGTCATCCTGCCAGAGGCTGCGGCTGACTTTGTACAAAAGCTAGCAATTGAAAAGTTTCACGGCATCGGTAAGATGACTGCCCGGAAAATGCATGAGCTGGGTATGCACACTGGTGCTGATCCACGCCTCCGCTCTGAAGCATTTCTGGTAGAGCAATTCGGTAAGGTCGGCCACCACTGTTTTAGTATCGCCAGGGCCAGGGACGATCGCCCTATCATTGCGAACCGGGTCCGCAAGTCAATGGGGGCCGAACGCAGCTTTGCTGAAGATCTCACTGATCAAAAGCAGATGATGGAGGCTTTGAATGAGATCGCACGAATACTCCATCAGCGGCTAGAGGAATCTGAAAGCAAGGGCCATACGTTGACGCTGAAGGTGAAGTTTGACGACTATCAACAGAGTACTCGCGCCCGGACTTTGGAATACTGCATCGATAGTTATCGATTGATCAAGAACATGGGTCATGAGCTGCTGGTGAGCAACATTGAGGAGAATCAACCAGTGCGACTACTAGGGCTGACGGTCTCGAATTTGGGTGGGCAGGAATCAGGGCCAATGCAGCTATCGCTAGACTTACGGTTGCCGGAGCTATCTGTGCAGCGGCGATGGTAGAAATAGACAGAAGCTGTCTAGAGAGTAGAATCGCAATGAGCAAAAAGTGGGAGAACTTCTTCAAAAATCTTGGCGAGTGGCGGGGATCATTTACTCAGTTCTCTCTCGAAGGAGACCAGCTAAGCTCCACAGACTCAATTATCAACCTGGAGAGCTTTGATAATAATCAAGCCTTTCGCTTTCGCGTACGCCGATTTGGCGATGGTGACTATGACACCCCACCGACAAAAGACTATCAGCAAGAACATCGGACCCTCGGTCGGTATATCCTTGTTTTTGAGACGGGAGCCTTTTCTAAGGGCACGATACAGTTAGCGCCTTTTTCCACATTCGGTGCAGAATATGGATTGGTGACAAGCGATCGCCGCCTGCGCTTAGTGCAGCTTTATGACGAGCAAGGGGAATTTCAAGGACTGACCCTTATTCGAGAGTTTCGGGCTGGAAGCACGGCCCATGAGCGACCGCCCCTCACGGTTGAGCAACTTCTTGGAGTCTGGGAGGGCCAAGCCCATACCGAGTACACGGACTTACAAAAATCAACTCAATATTCAACCCGCCTAGAAGTTGTTCGGCATGGTGAGAACCAACTGCTCCAAACCTTAGAATTTGAGGGACAAAGCCTGACCTCTAAGGGGAGAATTGAAGGCAAGCAAATCTGTTTTGAAGACAATATGACCCGAGTTGTCACTTTACTCCCGGATGGAGCTTCCAGCAATATCCCTCTCAAATTGGATAGCGACCAGGCGGCTTTCTTTGTAGAAGCGGGGTGGTTGGTGAGTCCCACTGAAAGGCAACGCTTGATCCATCACTACAACGACAAGGGGAGTTGGACCAGCTCAACTCACATACGCGAGCATAAAACTTCTGGGCCATCAGAACCAGCAGATTACTGATTCAATGCCACTGATACCAATTCACTTATTAGATGACCTACATAGCGAGTGATGGGTTGTAGTTTCTCGAAATGGGTGGAAATAACAAGGCCGTAGGATGGAAAATTGACCTGCCGGACCTAACGGAATTCACAGATTGATTTCGCGGGCAAAGTTCCAAAGCGATTGGTGTCAAACTGGGGCGGGACTTCAACCGAGATCGAAAGCTTGGCGGCAAAGAGGGGAACGATCACTTCTTTCTTGCGATGCATGGTGGTTAACACTGCCGTGCGATTGTGATGCCAATTACTATCGACCATTTGCTCTCAGAGACTCTAACCCATTTTATTCTTCGTGGCCTGAAACCCGATAGTGAATGGCGGTTTTCCCAGAGGCATCTAACACCTTGCCCCGCTCTACCGTGGCATAAATTAACCAGCGATCGCCGCACAGCATGCGCTGCTGGGTTCTACACTCTAAATAGGCGACGGACTCGGTGAGCACGAGTCCACCTTGCTCTGTACATTCCGTACTCAGCGTAGGAATTACCGTGGGGTTAGACACGCGATCTCTGAAAAAGTGCTGCCGCAAAGTACGTCCGTGTTGCAGCAAATTAAGCACAAATGGAGTATTCGGCTGAAGCACATCATCTAGCCCCCGCTCGGATGCGATAGCAAGCATAATACCGGGCGGCGTAAAAGTCGCCTGAGACACCCAAGAGGTTAAAATGCTGCGATGTCCCGTTGCCGTCCGATAGGTCACGACACAGATGGAGCCAATCACGCGCCCCATTGCCTGGGCGGTGCGATCGACCTTCTGCACTAACAGCGGCTTGGAAAAGACCCGCTTCTTTCGATGTTTCTGGAGGGCGGTCGCAAACGTTACACCCGCTGCTTGACAGTCTTTCAGAACTGCTTCCGTAGGGCTGAACCGAATCCGTAAGGTCTCAAAACCAAAGCTGAAGTTGGCGTCCTTGAGCTTGCGCTCAATAAAATCGATCGCCTCCCCACTCCAGCCATAGGAGCCAAATACGCCCACTAGCTTCCGATAGCTTGCCGTGGCTAATACAGTACTGAGCGCGGTTTGAATTTGGATGGGGGCATGGCCACCCAAGGTGGGGGAACCAATGATAATGCCGTCACTATCTTCAATCAAGGTCGCCAAGTCCACTGGGTCGGCGTGTTCGCAGTTGATAGACTGCACCTGAATCCCCGACTGAATTAACCCTTGAGCGATCGCATCGGCAGCACGGGCGGTGTTCCCATAGGCAGAAGCGTAGAGCAGAATCACCTTGAAATCCTGCTGTTGTTGTTGCTGACACCATTCGGTATAGATTGCCGTCAAACGGCTGAGACTATAGCGAATCAGAGGACCGTGCCCTGGTGCATACATACGAGCTGGATAGTCAGTCAGTTTAGCCACCGTCGCTTCGACCTGCTTGGCTTGCATGGCATGGAGACAATCAAAATAATATTTGCGATCGCTTTCTAGAGACTGCCAATGAATATCCCAAAGCTCATCTCCGCATAGATGCGCGCCAAAGAGTTTATCGGTGTATAAAATTTGGGTGCCGGCATCATAGGTACATAATCCATCTGCCCAACGGGGAGTGGGGATAAAGGCAAACTTGAGATCGTGGTCCTTGCCGAGTGCCAGCGTATCGCCATCCCGGACCGCCTGAATCCGGTCTGACCATTCTGCCATCGCTTGTTCAAGTGCAAGAGCAGCGGGCTTGGTACAAATAATTCGAGCCTGAGTTGCTTTTGCTAGTAGAACTTTGAGGGTTGCCAGCCGATTGGGATTGACGTGCTGCACAATCACATAATCCACCCGGTGCAGCGGGATACAGTTTTCCAGAGCTTCCAGATAAATGTCAGTAAATGAAGCACCGGGAGGGTCAATTAGAGCTGTTTTCTGGGCGCGAATCAGATAGGAATTGGCAGTGGTGCCTTTCTCGCGGGCATATTCTATCTCAAACTTAAGCTGTTCCCAGGTTCGTGACCTGAGCGCGAAGGTTTGAGCACCAATGTCTTGAACTTGGACATCACGGGGGCGAGTGGTTACTGAGGGTGGACTGAAAATCATGGTGAGTCTCTTTGCAAATGATGGATGGATGCTGAACTACATACAATCTCAATTTTCAGCGCTATATCCATTGGGGATTGAATGCTTTTGCTGCGAGTCATTTTGTAGTTCGCTGCGACGGCGTTGAGAGAGTTGTTCTTCGGGGTTAATGCCCTCAAAGGTAGGGGGCAGCCAGACCCGCACCACCAGCAGGAGTGCCAGGGTGCCAAGAAACAAGCAAGTCATCAAGACCTGCAGCCAGGGAATCTCTAGAATGCCGTTTACAATGACTTCTCGGAGCGCCGAAACAATGGAGACTTCCACCGTCACACCGATGGAAACACGCCTCTCCCGCAGGTAAATGATGAGTAGTCGAAACAGCTCGACTAAAATCAGGATGAACAGAATGTCTGCAGTCACATTGGGGAGATCGAGCGGTGGCAGCAAAGACATGAACATATCCCGAAGCTGTAGCACCATAAAGCCAAACAGGCCAATACAAAGGCAAATGACAATCAGATCCTGAACAAATTCTAGGGAGCTGACGATATTACTGCGGTTGACCCAACGAATTCTGTTAAGTATGGGCGTGTCTAGAAGGCTCATGGAACCTGACTCCTTAATAATGATTACCGACCTTACGATGGCGAACAGCGGTCAAGCCATCTAAATTAGAGACCCGGCCCTGTTCAACGGTGCTGTAGATGACCCAGTGATCGCTGCACTCCAAACGGCTGGTCACCTGACATTCCAAATACGCGAGTGCCTCTGCCAAAATAGAGGCCCCGTGACTTGAGGCATAGACCTTGACTCCGGCAAACCGATCGCCTCCTGGAGGAAAGCGCTTCAGGAAATGTCGCATCAGGTGCTGAGCCGTCTCCTCCGCCAAAATATTCAGAACAAAGCGATCGCCCACCTGCAGCAATGACTCAATGGCCCGATCTTTTGCAACAGCTACTGCCACCCCTAACGGCTCTAGGCTGGCCTGGGTTACCCAGGAAGCCAGCATCGCATTCGACACCTCTCCCTTTTGGGCCGTCAGAATGTAAAGTCCACCGCTGAGGCGTCCGAGGGCAAGCTCTAAGTCTGTGTCTAAAGCCTTGATCTCCTGAATGGTTCGATCTCGCGTGAGCCACTGGCCTAAATCAATCCCTGCTTCCTCGCAATGCTGCATTAGATCTCGGTCGGGAGTATCCTTCACTAAAATCGGCGAGAAAGCCTCGGTCAGCCCCATTTCTTGTAAGGTACTGCGGAGAGGATAAATGGGTTCATCTTCACCGCCACCAGACTCAAATAGGCCAACGGTCTGTTTCCGGTGTACCGCTGCCAGGATGCTGCTCAACGCAGTGTGGGCCGTGGCTAGATTTGATTGTGACGGCATTCCCAATACAATTCCAGCTGCCATTTGAACGAGTTCTCTCAGGTCATGGGGGTCTGCAGTCTCGAGATCAACACATTCAACCACCACTCCTGTTTTGGTGATGCCTTGGGCAATGCCTTGGGCCAATATTTCTCCGTGACCATAGCCGTCTTCATAAAACACAACCACGAGTTGATCGAGCTGAGCTTGCTGTTCGCTCCAATCTCGATAACGGTCTATCCAGTCCGGGATATGCTGCTCAAGAAGGGGACCGTGCCCTGTGGCAATAGTTTGGACATTGAGATTCGCAGTTCGCTTGAGGGCGCTCAACACTGAGCGGGAATTGGGACGCATCAAGCAGTCGTAGTAGTACTGAAAATGAGGTGCCAGACGATCCGGTTCTTCGTCATAAAGCAGATCGTTGCAATAGTGCATCCCAAAGACGTCACAAGTGAACAGGATGTTCGTTTTGGCGTCGTGGGTCAAAATTGTATCCGGCCAGTGTAGGTTGGGGGCTGAGACAAAGGTCAATTCATGGTCGTTTCCCAAATCGATGCGATCTCCCTGTTTCACCACTTGGGAATAGAAGGGCTGGTGGACCATATTTTCGAGAAACTGAATCGCCACCTTGGCACCCACCACCGTGACCTTGGGCGCTAGGGCCAGCACCTCCTTCACAAGACCACTGTGGTCTGGCTCCGTATGGCTCACGATCAAGTAGTCCAGGTCAAACCAATCAATATTTTTGGCCAGCGCATCTAGATATAGACGGCCAAATTTAGCGTGGCTGGTATCGATTAAGGCCGTCTTTTCGCCATATATCAAGAATGAGTTGTAGGTGGTGCCATCCTCAAGACCAAACTCAATATCAAAGCGATCTCGATTCCAATCTAGGCAGCGCAGCGCCAGGGTCTCTGCCCCAATTTCTTGGGACTGAATCGTCAGTCGCCCATTGAGTGGTCTATCACTTGCTGGTGCAGATAGAGTCGCCATCATTTACTCCTAATACTTGGTTGAATCAGCCTCTCAACTGGTGTGAACAGAGTCACAGCAGAACATTAACCATGCTGCTGTGGAAATTTTTCCATGTAGGCAACGCCATAGGGGGTAAGTTGTTGATCTTTCAGTCGCAGTAAATCCACGCGACGCTTCATCCCATCAAAGCTAAACTGGTCTAAATCCATTAGATTATTGACGTGACGAGTCAACATCTGACCCAGCTCTATGGCCCTCTGATCGCCACCGTAGGTCACCTCTACAAACTGGAGCTTGCGCCGGCCCTTAAAATCCAGACGAGCCGTGATGTCGATTTCCAGCATTTGTTCGACCTGACCGAAGTAGACCCAGCTTTGCATCCGCAGGAACTGATCTTCGTTGATACTAATTCGTGTTTTCTCGAACAAAAGCGGCTGTCCGCCATAGGAAAGCTGCTGCAGTTTTTCCGTGAGAAAAGATGCGTTGAAGGCGGCTGTCAAATCCTCTTCTGTCAATACAACCCGCATAGAAGACTGGGTTGATTGCCGAAGTTGGACTTGTCCCCGCAAGAGAGCGCCAAAGTCAATGGAGAGTGCCTGCAGGTAAAACTCCATGCGGTCTACTTGGAGACCGCTATGCATCAATAGACCCTGACCAATAAAATCAAACCCATCAATACTGCCGTGAAACAGCTTTGCAACAGGTTCTGCTCTGACCCTAACGTCTAGCTTTTCTGTTCGCTTTAGCAGCGCTGCGATCGCGCCCGTCATAACTTTACTGACGAACTGATCGACGCCCTGAGCTGTAGCATTCATCGGAATTGAAAGATTAGCGAACATGGAGTGACCTTACGAATCTAATGTCCTTTCCAAAGAACCTTAAACGTCATATATCCGAGCTTCGGGTGCATCTGGATTCGCGGCACAGTAGCGGTCAAATGCAGTCTGTACCGAGAGCCGTTGACGAGTGATGGCTCTCCCCAACTCCCCAATCACTTCCCAAGCAACCGTTACCTCAATATTTTGAGTGCCATACATATCTGTCAGACGACGAGCAGGTTCGAGCGCTGCGGCAAAGGTTGTTTCAAGAGCAGAATCAGGTTTGCATCGGGCTTGTGAATCAGCAATAGGAATAAGTGCGTAGAGTGATGCTGCTTTAGGGGATGTAATCGCATGAGTCATGATTTTCGCTCCAAGTTGTTTTTCAGAGGTGACATGAGTCCAATATAAATATAATTAGAACAAATATCAACCAAGGAAACATATAAGTCTTAGCTATCATTAATTAGATTTGCTTAACAGTCGTTCAGAATCTGTCAGATCTGCCAGCAGGCGTCGCGGAATACGTACGGGCTTAGGATTTCAGAAATTCTGGAGTGCCAAGCAAACGAGCCGAGGCTATGAGTCGATGAATGCCATCCGTAAAGGACAGGGCATCGGTGTTGAGAAAGGAGACATTCGCGCTCAGAATCACTTCATTTCTGAGATCTTTGGGGTAGGTGTATAAAAAATTAGGGGAATCCTACCTTTCTCGTACCCTCACTGATTGGGCAACAAAATCGGCTGGCCCATCAGTGGGGCCTCTATCCTAGGGATAAAGCTCAGGCCAAAGCCTAGCGGCTTCCTCACTCGAACCTTTGAGAGCACTCTACCCGTGAACACCAATGATGCAACGCTGCCAATTTTCTGCCTGGTTCATGGCAGGTTTGCTCGCTTGTTTACTGGTGAGCTGCAGCTCCAGTTCTCTGACCTCTACCGAACAGACGACCTCCGTGACGATCACAGTGTCTGCTGCTGCGAGTTTGCAAGAGGCACTTGATGGGATCGCAACTCAGTTCAATACCGCCCATCCCACCATTGCAATTGACTATAATTTTGGTGCTTCCGGTGCGCTCCAGCGGCAAATCGAGCAGGGCGCACCGGCCGACGTTTTTTGCTCCGCTGCTACAAAACAAATGAATGCACTGTCAGAGAAAGGGATTGTTCAACCCGACAGTCAACGAAATTTAGTAACCAACAGTCTGGTACTGATTGCTCCCACAAACTCTAATTACGAGATCACGGACCTGACTCAGCTCAGAGACATTGATATCAGTCGCTTCGCCGTCGGTGAATTTCGCAGCGTCCCCGCCGGACAATATGCCCAGCAAGTGTTCACAAAATTGGACCTGCTAGACCCCCTACGAACTAAATTTGTCTTCGGCAACACTGTTCGCAATGTCCTCGCCGCCGTGGAAAACGGTAATGCTGAACTGGGTATGGTGTATGCGACTGATGCAGCTCTTTCTCAGCAGGTAAAGGTGCTGACAACGGTCCCTGAAGACTCTCATCTACCGATCGTATATCCAGTTGCGATGATCCAAAGCACCGCTCACTCAGAAGCGGCTCAAGCCTTCATTAATTTTCTGATCACGGATGCCGCTCAACAAACCTTCGAAGAATTTGGATTTGGCCGTGCTTAGGTCAGCCCCTTTGCTGCCATGATTAATCTTTCCCCCCTTTGGATTTCTCTCCGAATTGCGACAATTGCCACTGTCGTAACGTTCTTTTTGGGGATTGCTGCCGCCCATTTTATGCAGCACTATCGAGGCCGTTGGCGATCGCTATTAGATAGTCTTTTTCTTGCCCCGATGGTTCTCCCGCCGACGGTCCTGGGCTTTCTCTTACTGCTGCTGCTCGGCAAAAATGGGCCGTTCAGAGTCCTGTTCTCAGGTGGGATTAGCGTGGTCTTTACTTGGTATGCCGCTGTTATCACAGCCACGGTAGTAGCTTTCCCGCTGATGTACAAAACGACTCTGGGGGCATTTGAGCAGATTGACGATAGCTTACAGCAGGCGGCCCGGACTCTGAAGGCCACGGAACTTAACGTCTTCAGGCGCATTACCCTGCCCCTCTCACTACCCGGTCTCTTAGCTGGAACCACCTTGGCCTTTGCTCGAGCCTTAGGTGAATTTGGGGCAACCCTGATGTTGGCAGGGAACATCCCCGGACGCACTCAAACGTTACCGATGGCGATCTATTTCGCGGTCGAAGGCGGCGATCTGCGCGAAGCTGCCCTCTGGTCAGCGATAGTGCTCAGCTTGTCGCTCGGGGGGATTGTCCTCACAAATGGGTTAACCCAGCACCGGTCTCGGCTTCGATGGACACAGAGATCTAAAGGGAGAAAAACCGAGGCCATGCTCCTTTCTGACAGGAGCAGAGGCGGGTTCGAAGAAGCGGGGGCCAAACGGTCCACTCGTCTTCAGCTAGAGGTGGATATTTGCAAACATCTGCCGGAGTTTACTCTATCTATCAAATTTGTTGCGGATGGCCAGCCCCTCGGAGTTTTAGGAGCCTCTGGGGTGGGCAAGAGTTTAATTCTGCGCTGCATTGCAGGGATAGAGACCCCAGACTCGGGCCGGATTATCCTTAACGATCGAGTGCTGTTTGATTCTGAGTTGGGGATTGATGTGGGGAGTTGCGATCGCAACGTCAGCATTCTCTTCCAGAACTATGCCCTCTTTCCCCACTTAACCGTTGCTCAAAACATTGCCTTTGGCCTCCCTCGATGCCAGAAATCGTCTCCGAACCAGATCACAAGGGCTGTGACTCAGCAGTTAATTGCCATGCGTCTTGAGCCATTCGCTCAACATTATCCCCGTCAACTCTCGGGGGGACAGCAGCAGCGAGTTGCATTGGCGCGAGCACTTGCCAGCCAACCTGAAGTCTTACTGTTAGACGAACCCTTTTCCGCTCTTGACACGCATCTCCGCAACCAGATTGAGCGGCAGCTGATCACCCGACTCCAGAGCTACCAGGGCATTACCCTATTGGTAACCCACAACTTAGAAGAAGCCTACCGCATGTGTCACGACCTCCTAATCCTGGATAGCGGTACCGTCATTGCCAATGGTCCCAAACACCGTATTTTTGAGCAGCCTCAGACCGTCAGTGTTGCTCGACTGACCGGCTGTAAAAACTTTTCACCCGCTGTCGCCTACGGCCCGAACCAAGTTGAGGTCCAGCGCTGGCAGTGCCAGCTGCAAACCCTAGAACCACTTCCCCCAAACTTCACCCAAATTGGCATCCGTGCCCACCAGATTTCATTGTCGGCCTCGTCGGCCTCGTCTAAAAATACCTTTTGCTGCTGGCTAGCGGCGACCAGTGAAACGCCCCATCGCATGACCCTGTATTTAAAGCTGCATCGCCCCCCAAGCGATGAGCAAGACTATCATCTACAGGCAGAAGTGTTTAAAGAAAAATGGTGTGAGCTTAAAGATCAGCCTCAGCCCTGGAGCGTGTGCTTAGATCCGTCGCGATTGTTACTGCTGGAAGATCTTTGATCTATTGCATGGCATTGCCGAATTCATCTAAACCCTCTGAGTAGATTCACTGTTTGAACCCGATGGGTATCAGCAATCTTGAACCAGAATTGAGACTGTTCAGCACAAGTCACTCAAGCAATTGAACCTCCATAACCTTGCTCTGGATAAAGAGCAAGGTTATGATTGCGGCTCTGCCCATATCCATCTGTCAACGTGATTGCTTAAAACTGACTGTTAACCATCTGATCTCACATCAACAGATCAAACGAAAAAACTAAAATTGGGTCCAACCACGAATCTTTATGCATCCTGTCATCAATCACTCCCTGTTTACGAAACAAGCGTTAGAAATAGAGTTGAGCACGATTGAACAGTGACAAGCCGACCTTCAAATGCAGATATTCCTGACCTGGATTCGCAAACAAGATCCTAACCGCAAGATTCGTACCCAAGAAGCACAGTAAATGCCTGCTCAATCTCTTTCTCTCAATTCAAATAAGCCTATTCTCTCTTGGGCCAACCATGACCTGGGTGCTCGTGAAACCCAGATGGCAAAGAACGTGGCCTCACTTCCTTTTGTCTACAAGCATGTCGCGTTGATGTCTGATGTCCACCTGGGCAAAGGGGCGCTGGTGGGATCTGTCATTGCAACCCAGGATGCAATTATCCCGGCGGCAGTAGGGGTCGATATTGGCTGTGGGATGTGTGCCATTCAAACGCCCTATTCTAGTCATCAATTAGAGGGAAAGCTCAAGAAGATTCGAAAAGAGATTGAAGCGACTATCCCAGTGGGCTTTGATGCCAATAAAAATATTGACAAGGCCGTATACAACTGGCAAGGGTGGCATTCATTTAAAGAGCTGCACAAAGGAGTTCAGCATTTAGAAGGGAAGGCTCTCAAGCAGATGGGCTCTCTCGGCGGTGGGAATCACTTTATTGAAGTGTGTATCGATACTGAAGACAATGTTTGGTTAATGCTGCATTCGGGGTCACGCAACATTGGCAATATGCTCGCCCAGAACCATATCCGCACAGCAAAGGATTTGGCGAAATTAGCCCACCAAAAACTACCAGATCCAGATTTGTCAGCCTTCGTGGCCGGCACGGATGCCTTTCAGCAGTATTGGCACGACTTACAGTGGGCACAAGATTATGCACGCTTCAACCGCGATGTGATGATGAGCCGTTTTAAGAAAATCCTCGAACTGCACCTTGGAGGCGGCAAACCGTTTAAGCCAAAATTGGCGGTCAATTGTCATCACAACTATGCTGAGCGAGAATCACACTTTGGTGAAGAAGTGTATGTGACGCGCAAAGGGGCAGTACGCGCCCGCACAACCGATTACGGTATTATTCCGGGGTCAATGGGAGCAAAGTCCTTCATCGTTAAGGGAAGGGGAAACCACGAGAGCTATTGTTCCTGCAGCCATGGGGCAGGACGGTTGATGTCCCGGACCAAGGCAAAACATACTTTCACGCTGGATGACTTGATTGAACAAACGGATGGCATTGAGTGCCGCAAGGATGCTGGCATTTTAGATGAAATCCCTGCTGCCTATAAGCCAATTGAAGAGGTGATGGCCAATCAGAACGATCTCGTTGAGGTCGTTGCAACCCTGAGACAGGTGGTCTGCGTCAAAGGATAAAGCAGCACTGCACCATCTTTGTTACACCCAGCCCCAGAGATATAGGATGGCAAAACAGCCACAGTTTTTGTCACCGTACTTCTAATGACAATAGGAATCGACGGGCAGCCTTCGTGACTCCACTTGATTTGGATGACGCCCTAGGAATTGTTTATTGGGCGTGGTGCTCTTTGACATAGTTGACGGCCAGCAATTCGCTCTGGGCAACGGTGTAGTTGATTAAAGCCTGGTCAGATGCAGTCCAGGTTCTGGGCTGGTCAAACATGCAGGGTTCCAGAATGCCCCAAAGCTGATGATTGTGGGACAAGTGGGCATGTACTAAGGCACGATGAACAAACTGCTGGTGCTCAAGCTCTTTGTTGATAATGTCATTAGCTGCTTCTTCAATGTCTTCAATAAAAATGGAGGGTTTTCCAGTCAGGGCAGCCGCAAATAGTGGGTCTTGCTGTTCCAATTGCTGAGGGTCTTCAAGAGACCATTGAGCGTTGTAGCTATCGGGAAGGCTTGGAACTTCTTCTGACTGTTGCCAGATAAAGGGAGTACACCCCATGCGGCTATCAGGATGACGCAGGTAAAGGAAGATGCGATCGCACTGCAGTAGACTGCCCAAAACTGGCATTAACTCCGAAAAAACGGTCTCAGCATCATCGGAACGATTAAAAACCTGAGACAGGACAGAGGGAATGTGGAAACGAGTCATTTTTGCAATGTCCAGAGTAAGTTCGACAACGTAGAGCCTCTATTTTAGTGACTGACCCGACTTCAAACTGATGCCTGCAGAAGTTCAATAGAGTGTTAGATCAATTTATCTTATGAGTATCAAAGCGATCGCAAATAAACGCTGTAAGCAACCTCACCTTTTCTGACAGATGCCGATTTACTGGATATACAACGTATAAAGAAAGAGTAGGGGCACGATACTCCGGCAGGACAACCCGAAGATCTCCCTGCTGCAGATCGTTCGCCACGATAAAGGTGGGCAACAGCGTAATCCCAAGCCCCTCCAGTGCCGCGCTGCGAAGGACCTCTCCGTTGTTAGAGCATAGCGCCCCAGAAATCGACACCACGACCTCACCCTCCGGCCCCTGTAAAAACCAACGATGAGCGCTGGGCAAGTGTCCGTAATGAAGACAGGAATGCTCTCGAAGCTGCTTAGGTTGACCGGGATTGCCGCGCTCCGCCAGATACTGAGGAGCAGCACAGAGGACTCTCGGGGTTGGCATCACAAGGTGCGAAATTAAACTGGCGTCGTCGGGATATTCTGAGATTCGGAGTGTGACGTCAAAGCCTTCTGAAATCGGATCAATGAAGCGATCGCTCAAGGTAACTTCGACCTGAAGCTGTGGATGCTGATGACTAAAAGCTGCGATCGCACGCCCCAAATGCCTCATACCAAAGGACATCGGTGCATTAATCCGCAAGGTGCCCCTCGCCTCAGTCTGCAGTCGGGCAATTGAGGTTTCCGCCTCTTCCAGCTCAGCCAGGATATTAATGCAGCGCTCATAATAGGCTCGCCCCGCATCCGTAGGCGTCACCTTGCGAGTGGTGCGATGGAGTAGCTGAACACCCAGATGGACTTCGAGGTTAGCAACAAGCTTATTCACTTGCGATCGCGACAGTCCCACCTCTCTAGCCGCCGCCGCAAAACCACCCGCCTCCACAACCTGCGTAAAGGCCTGCATACTTTCAAATTTATCCACAGCTATTGTCTTATTTTTAGACACAGAGTGTCCATAGTTTAGTATATTGTCTTATTTTTAGATTCAAACTATCATGGATCTATCGCCGAAACGAAAGACACAACTGGCGATAAGGAGGCTACACACCATGATTACCATTCGCCCTGGCAACGAGAGAGGCAGTGCCAACTTTGGGTGGCTTGATAGCCGTCATACCTTTTCCTTCGGCAACTATTTTGACCCGGCCCACATGGGTTTTTCAGCCCTACGGGTGATCAACGAAGATAAAGTACATCCGGCTCAAGGCTTTTCGACCCACAGCCACCGCGACATGGAAATTATTTCCTACGTGCTGAACGGTGCCTTAGAGCATAAAGACAACATCGGCAACGGCTCGATCATCAGGCCCGGAGATATCCAGCGCATGTCTGCCGGGACCGGAATTTCCCATAGTGAATACAATCCGTCCCAATCTGAGGGCGTTCACTTTTTACAAATCTGGCTAATGCCCGATACTCAAGGAATTGAGCCGAGCTACGAGCAAATCTATATCTCCCCAGCAGAAAGGCAAGGACAACTCCGCCTCGTGGGATCAAGGGATGGGCGGCACGGCTCAGTGACGATTCATCAAGACGTGAATCTCTACGCAGGCTTACTGACCGAGGAACAGCAGGTTAAACACATCATTGAACCCGGTCGGGCCGTCTGGCTACAGATTGCTCGAGGAAGCGTACAGTTAGACGACCATTCGTTAATGAACGGAGATGGTGCAGCAATCACAGATTTCACCCCGGAAATCATCGTTAAAGGCACCGATCAACCTGCAGAGTTTTTGTTGTTTGACTTGCCCGCAGCTTAAGAGACAAGACAACGGAACCCTTTCTGAGCGGGAGATCAATCTGGATAGCTAAATGGGCAGTATTAAAATACCAGGCACGAACCAATTAGACTCCTTTGGATTCTAAAGTTGCCAAGGAACAATTTTTAACCCTGCTTCTCCAGCTCACAGTAGGCATCGGGTGGCCCAGCGCCGCAGCATTCTCCGAACGAGAGATCCTGCGACGTTCTCTGCATTATTTCGAGAAATCTAGGAGACTCTTGTGCTCGCAAAATCCTTCCGCAACCGAGAAAAAATTCGTATTGGGGAACTAATGCTACAGCGGGGCTTGATTAATCAGTCCCAACTCACCCAAGCTTTGGCTGAACAAAAGCAGAGTGGTGCTCAGTTAGGAGAAATTTGTAAGCAGCAGGGTTGGGTCAGTCAGGCTCAGCTTCAACAAGTCCTCAATGGGCAGCGCCGTCGCAACATTACGCGGGGGAAAGTTCGGATTGGGGAAGTCCTGATGCAGCGCGGCCTGATCAGCCAGGTCCAGCTGACCCAAGCCTTAACTGAGCAAAAACAAAATGGTCTTCAGTTGGGAGATATTTTGGTGCAGCGCGGATGGGTCAGTCCGACTCAACTTCGGCAAGCACTCTATGAGCAGCGTCGCAGCAACGTTATCACCACAGTATTACTAACCGCTACGACTCTGATACCCGGCGCAACCCGTCTGGTATCAAGTACTCCTGTTGTGGCTTATGGGCATGAGATCTCACAGGATGAGATCTCACTAAAACTTCATTACAGTGATCTTTCTGTATCTCCTCCCATCGTTGATCCCGAAACAGAGGTGGACAACCCCGAACTCAAAGCTAGCTATATGGACCTGATGGAAATTGGGGGTGCCGACATCGAGGGTACGTCATTTAAACAAGCTAGGTCCTCTCAAGAAGAGAATCGGGTAGAGCAGCCGCTTCACGATAAGCCAACCGTCTCATCTCCGCTGCAGGGATTCTGTCACCCTTTAAACGGCAAAGGCTGGTTGAGCCAAGGGATTAGGGGTCGGACGCACCGAGGTCGCATGGAATATGCCTACGACTTCGCCGCCGATATTGGGACGCCCGTATATGCAATGCGTTCGGGGCAGGTGATTGCAGTCCGGGACAAATACCCTGATACAGGGGGGGGCAAAGATAGAATTGCTAAGTTCAACTACGTCTTGATCGAGCATGACAATGGTTATCGGTCTGCCTATATACATCTGCAGCAGGATTTTATTGATAGCATCGCAATTAAAGCAGGAGACTCCGTTGAAGCGGGTCAGCTGATTGGCTTCAGCGGCAATTCGGGCTGGAGTACCGGCCCACATCTACACCTAGAAGTTCAGAGACCCGGCCGGAGAGGAAGATTTACGAAGACAGCTCCCTTCTCTATTTCGGGTACCTGCCAAGACGACCAGATTGCTCAAAATTAGACAGATTAGAGCACTATTGGATTTTCTGAGCAGGGGCATCGGGTGGAGCCGCAAAGGCAGACTTCTAAGAATGGGTAATGTCATTCCACAACTTATTGATGGCAAGACCTAATCCCTAAGGAAGGGAGATGGCATAATAATTGACTACACTCCCATACCCTCCGACCGAGTTCTCACTCGCGGTTTCCTGAGGATTTTTCAGAAAAACACCACCGCATCATGAATATGCAAGGCACATTGCGCAAAATGACCACGAAGCTCAGCGAGGTTGTCGAGTATGCATTGCCCGTCGGAGAACAGTCGCTAGCTTTGAATCCACTGATCGGACAGCATCTTGAACTTGAGTTCTTAGGACAAATCTATTGCAAAAATTGCGATCGCAAAATCAATAAAAGTTATTCGCAAGGCTTCTGCTATCCCTGTATGAAGAGCCTTGCCGCTTGCGATATGTGCATCTTGAAGCCTGAGCAATGTCACTTTCATCAAGGCACCTGTCGAGAGCCAGAATGGGGTCAACAAAATTGCATGGTGGATCATATCGTTTACCTTGCAAACACATCAGCCTTGAAGGTAGGCATTACACGTAAATCACAGATCCCGACTCGCTGGATTGATCAAGGCGCAACAGAAGCATTGCCAATATATCGGGTCAAGACCCGGCATATATCTGGATTAGTGGAAGTCGAGTTAGCGAAACACATGGCCGATAGAACAAATTGGCGAGCGATGTTGAAAGGTGACAGTGCTTCAATTCCATTACAGGAGAAAGCTAGTGATGCTGTTCTACAAATTGAAGAGACAATAAAATCACTGCTATTGGATCATGGCGATGATGCAGTGCAGCCATTGGAGGCGAACGTCACCACAATTCATTATCCCGTCAATCAATATCCGAACAAAATCAAGTCATTCAATTTTGATAAAGAGCCGCTCGTAAGCGGAACCTTGATGGGCATCAAGGGGCAGTATTTAATCTTCGATACGGGCGTCATTAATATCCGAAAATTTGCAGGCTACAGCGTTGCAGTCCGCGCTTAGTGGCTGCGTTACCCGTTGAGTAGAAACTGGTTCTGTTGATGCACAGCTATTGAAAAGCATAATGCTTGTGCAACAAAAATCTATCGATCTAGCGGTACATATATTGATTAGGACATAAAAATGGCTGAAATCCATCTGCGCGAAGGAAAGGCTGTCCTAACTCAGCCGGGGACTGCTAGATTGCCTATTGGTTGGACCTTTCAATAAACTCTCGTCGCAGCTGGTTAGCTGATCGCCCTACGATGAAACTGGCAATGCCCAGAGGGATAGCCAGAATAAAAAACCAGACGCGTAGCTGTTGTCCTTTCTGCTGAATTCCGGCCTCAGTACCAATGAGAACCTGTAAGCGATCGCCCAGTGGATCAATCAACTGATTGCCTTGCGGAGTTGCCTCCAAACCTGCAACAACAACGACCGCTTGTCCGTGAGGCAAAATCTGACGTTCAAAATCGGTGAAGACGCTATCGATTTGCCCCCCAGTGTCTAGGGGAAGGGCATAAATCTGATCACCATACTCAATCGCCACAGGCCGACTGGTTCTCGCAGACTCGCCCTCACGAATTATTCGAGGGGACAAATCACCCGAATCACTCTCCATGGGCAAGATCGCCAAGTCAAAGTTGAGGGGAATCCGGCGCTCTCCATCAGATAAAAATACGGGGTCTGCATTCTCTTCCCATTCAAACAGCGCTTGTTGTTGAGGAGGCCCAGCATCTTCAGAACCAGAATTTGAGACTGTTCTAGCAGAAAGCTTAACCTTACCTCTAATAACCGTCTGACTCTTGTTGTCTGGCATAGTTGGCGGACGATCTGCCAACAGGTAGCCTTCCAGTCGAATCAGATCGATGGGATCTCCCTCATGTGCAATCGCCTTCTCAATCGACATTCCATCAATTTGCTCCAGGTTCTGAGATGTCTGCAGAGACAACCCAAATATTGAAGACAATGCCATAGCTACTGCAACGAAACCCAGCCCAAGAGAAGAGAAATTGCGAAGCTGAAGCCGCTGATAATCTTGGCGCGAGACATGGCGTGGCACATCTTGATACCACTGGTATCGCATTCGTTTTTTCCCCATGAATCTTCCCTTTGCTAGCGCTTCTGATTTCTTTCTTGCACCATACGATCATCACCATAAATCGCGACGGTCATGAGCATATATAGCAGCACGAATTTATGTTGGTACTGTTTTGGAGATTAAGAGGACGAGATGCCAATGCCATCTCCTTACGGCTATGACCTTCACAGCAAAGCTATTGATGCCGTCAACAGCGGTCAACGCAAAGTAGACGTGTATCGCATGCTCAATATCAGTCGCAACACCCTACACCTATGACTTGAGCGAGCAGAGTCTATGGGTGACTGTCAGGCCATCACAAACTATCAGCGATGCCCTCAATAAGATCGGCTTTACTCGAAAAAAAAGACCTATGGTTATCAAGAACGAGATGCAGAACAACACCAAGCCCTTATAGAACGCTTGCAAACGAAACAGCCTCGTCAGGATCGCCTATGTAGATGAAGCTGGTATTAATAATCGAGATGACTACCTCTATGGCAACGAACTGAGCAAGTCAATTTTATCTCAGCGCTCAAGAGCCGCAAACTGTTTGCACCAATGACGTTCTGTTGCTCCTGCAACCGCTCTCTATTCGAGATGTGGCGCAGGAATGTCTGCTGCCGCAGTTGAACCGTAGAGATATCATCGTCATTGATAAGGCTAGCTTTCATAAAGGCCAAGCAATTGAAGAAATAGTCACTGAGGCAGGCTGTAAGATTTGGTATCTGCCGCCCTATTCACCCGACCTCAACAAGATAGAGCGGTGGTGTTTTGTGCTCAAAAATTGGATAAAGCAGCGCTAGGGAGCGTTTGAGACCTTTTGAGATTGTGTTGATGCTGCTTTTGGAAAAAGTCCTAATGTATATGCGTAGCGCG
>NZ_PQWO01000042.1 GCF_003231495.1 Acaryochloris thomasi RCC1774 | reverse complement strand
ATAGCGGGGCAGATGTTTAGCAATGAGTACGATTTAGCGATTGCCGTCATCGAAGGGATGACCGCTCGAGGTGAAAAGGGCAAATACAAGGTACACCGTCTTAAGTTTAATTCCGCCTAGCTACTTACCTCCCGCTGGCAATCGCGATGGTCTCTATGGTCTGATTTGTGAATATGTTTAGACTCTCTGAACGGCTAGAGCACTAGGGTGAAAGAGATTTGGAAGACATATTCTGTAATGAGGTTGGCAACGTGGCTCCTTGTTTGTTTTTGGTGGTTTTTCTCTGCTTGGACGAGGGGCTCGCCTCCGTACTAGAGTGCCCTCATGCGGTAGAGCCAGTACTTGATAAGGACTTTTCTCAAAGGAGATTAAGTGTATGTCGGCCCACCTTCTTATGCTGACTCATCGATGAGCAAGTTCGGCCGTGCTAACTTAGACATTAGATTTCTTCGATCAACAGCTTTTATTTTTCCTTAGTCCTTCACTTCTTCGCTCTGGGAGATTTTTAGAGATAGCTCGCAGAGTGCTAGGACAGAACTTTTATCTAATTCAGTATCAACATAAGGATAAGCCCGTGAGTCCCACCAACTTGGCCCCTGTGCCGACAACTGTGATCGCATCTTTTGACGCCACAGAATTCGACCGTCACGTCATGGGCACCTATGGTCGCTTTCCGATTGCGCTAGAGCGGGGTGAAGGCTGCCGCGTTTGGGACACAGTCGGCAAAGAATATCTAGACTTCGTAGCGGGCATTGCCACTTGTACGTTGGGCCACGCGCATCCGGCTTTAATCGAAGCCGTCACGACTCAAATTCAAAAGCTACACCACGTATCTAATCTCTACTACATTCCTGAGCAGGGAGAGCTGGCCCAATGGTTGACCGAGCATTCCTGTGCAGATCGTGCTTTTTTCTGCAATTCAGGTGCGGAAGCCAACGAAGCAGCTATTAAACTGGCTCGCAAGTATGGGCATACGGTTCTGAATATTAAGAACCCAGTGATTGTGACCGCGAATGCAAGCTTTCACGGTCGGACACTAGCGACAATTACGGCGACGGGTCAGCCAAAGTATCAGAAAAACTTTAATCCGCTGGTTCCGGGTTTCCATTACGTGCCGTTTAATGATTTTGAGGCGATGCGGGATGCGATCGCAACCTTAAATCAGCCCCAACCCCAAGTCGCAGCGATCTTACTCGAACCTCTCCAAGGCGAAGGCGGCGTCAACCCTGGTAACGCTGAATATTTCCAGAAGGTCCGCCAGCTTTGTGACCAGCATGGAATTCTACTCATCCTCGATGAAGTTCAGGTGGGCATGGGTCGCACCGGCAAACTTTGGGGCTATGAGAACTTGGGCATTGAGCCAGATATTTTCACCCTTGCAAAGGGGTTGGCAGGCGGCATCCCAATTGGCGCAATGCTGTGCAAAGAGTCCTGCAATATTTTTGAGCCAGGAGATCACGCTAGCACCTTTGGCGGCAATCCCTTTGCCTCTGCAGCAGCGCTCTGCGTTTGTCAGACGCTAGAAACAGAGTCACTGATTGAAAATGTGCGGGAGCGAGGAGAACAGCTCCGATCTGGGTTGACACAGCTTGCTGCTCAATATCCCCATCACATCTCAGAAATCAGAGGGTGGGGGCTGATCAACGGCATGGTTTTGGCCCCCTCCCTCAAATCGATTGATGTAGTCAAAGCGGCAATGGAGGCCGGATTATTATTGGTGCCTGCCGGTCCCCAGGTGGTTCGGTTTGTGCCGCCGTTGGTGGTCAGTGCTGAAGAGGTGGAAAGTGCGATCGCAATCATCCAGAGCGTCTTTACTCAGCTATGTGCTTAATGGCGACAGATGAGATCAACAGATACCGATGAATCTTGTTAGATTGTCAGTAGCGATGGAATTCCAGCATCCGAATCTGATCGAGTTGACAAGAAGAAAGCACCTTGACAAAGACTGTTCCCGCCCCAAAAACGCCACTCCCTTTACAGCTCACTCAGTGGATTTTGAATCCATTGGGTTATCTGAACACCAATTTCAAACGCTATGGCGATATTTTCAACGCTAGAGTGCTATGGGGTGAATCGGATGGCCTAATTATCGTCAGCGATCCTAAGGCACTGCAGTACATACTGACTCATGACGTTGGCGCTGGCAAAGAACTGAGCGCTCCTGGAGATGCCAATCGGATTCTGGCATCACTGCTGGGTGAGCATAATCTACTGATGCTGAACGGAAACCAGCACCGCACTCGCCGTCAATTGGTAATGCCCCCCTTTCATGGAGAGCGCCTTGGCGTTTATGGACGCCTGATTCAAGAGATTACACTAGGCGTGATCTCGCAGTGGCCGACAAACGGGCCGATAGATGTCCGTTGTTCAATGCAGACAATCACAATGCGGGTGATTTTGCAGGCTGTGTTTGGGCTGCATGAGGGAGAACGTTATCAGCAGCTTGAACGATTATTGGGGCAGCGTCTTGATATTACGGGTTCTCCCATCACCTCCGCTATTGTATTCTTGCCTTGGCTACAAAAAGATCTGGGAGACTGGAGTCCCGGCGGGAAATTCCGTCTGATGACGGAACAAACGGATCGGCTTCTGTTGGCTGAAATTAGTGAGCGACGTGCCCAAGCAGATCCTGAACGGGTTGATATTCTCTCACTGTTGTTGGCAGCAAAAGATGAGGAGGGTAACGGCCTCACTGATCAAGAATTGCGAGATGAGCTAATGATGTTTTTGCTGGTGGGGCATGAAACCACGGCAACAGCGCTCACTTGGGCGATGTACTGGGTTCACTCTTTTCCTGAAGTGAAGCAAAGGCTGATGGCAGAGCTAGAGACGGTCTCCGACCCTGCTGATCCATTTCAATTCCTGCAGTTGCCCTATCTCAATGCAGTCTGTAACGAGACGCTTCGCATTTATCCCGTCGCAATGCTCACCTTTCCGCGCCGCGTTGAGGTGCCAATAGAGCTATGCGGCTATCAATTAGAGCCAGGAATGTTGCTCATGGGTGCCATGTATCTGGTCCACCAACGTGAAGAGCTATATCCTCAGCCCCGAGAATTTCGCCCCGAACGGTTTTTAGAGCGGCAGTTTTCGCCCTATGAGTTTATACCGTTTGGGGCTGGGGCGCGTCGCTGTGTAGGGGCGGCTTTGGCGCAGTACGAGCTGAAGATTGTTTTAGCTACAATTCTGACGCGGCTGGATCTGAATTTGGTCAATAAGCGACCCGTGAAGCCGGGACGACGAGGAGTAACACTGGGGCAGACGTCACCGGTTCTGGTGGAAAAGTTGCGATCGCGGTCTGTCTCTAAGCCGCTGGTGAAAGTTTAGGTTATGACCTCCCTTGTCTTCCTGTCAATTTCCAGCCAGAAAATGATTGAAATTGACCAAACCTGACATATCTACTCCCTCCTTATTGACAATAAAAAAGACTCTGGTGGCACATAGAGGGGTGCCACCAGAGCCTTAATTGTTAGTACTTTCCAGCTAGATGGGCGATACGGGGTTCGAACCTGTGACCTCTTCCGTGTGAAGGAAGCGCGCTACCACTGTGCTAATCGCCCCAAGAGCCTTTTGGCTGGCTCTATAGCGTAGCACCATTCTCCAGGCTCACCAATTATTATTCGGTGGGATTAGTAATCAACTCTAGCGTCACTTGTTTGCTAGGGCTGCACTTCAATCTGTCCCTTGCAGATGAGTGAAGCAGGCGTAAGGAGCAGCGATTTTAGGTTGACCTGGGTACCCAGGTTGATTGAGGTCGTCTGAGGCTGCTCTAAATGATTGTGTTTGCTTTCTGTTTGATAGGTGAGGTCATAGAACAGCAGTTCCTGGGGGTGACCAATGGTGAGGCAAGTTTCGAGTGTGGCAGTCGAGGAATCTATTACAGAGGGCACCTGTACTTTTAATATAAACCCATTATTCTTAAACTGAATCTCTTGGATCTTGATGGCTGGCAAAGATAGGGCGTCATCTGTGATCGCATCTTCTTGTGATGTTCTGAGCAGTACTTGCAACAAATCACGTACCGCTGACTGCATTAGGGGAGCGGTACGTGATTGGTAGAGGTCTGTGGCCTGCAGCAAGACAGAAAACTCAATGGGAATGGGCTGCATGAGCTGCAGGGGCTTGCCTCTGAGAATCTGCTTGAGGTTGACCTGGATTTGATGGGCAACAATATCAATCTTGCTGAAATGAATGCCTTGATAAACGGCTTTCTCTGCCATCAAGCAAACTTTTGGAATGGTGCCTGCTAAAAGGTTGAGATCGCAACCTTCCACTTCAATCTTGAGATCGGCAATAGAGGTGAGTTGCGATCTCAGCCACGCTTTAAGCGCAGTCTTCAGCAACCGATTGATGACTCGACTAGACCGTTTGGGGCGTTGGCTCGATCTTAGATCTTTCACCGGTAACGGCGACTCAGCTGCCGAAGAGTTGAGACTTGACCTGTCATTGTTCTGCAAACTCCTGAAGAAGCTCCTGTCATGGGAATCCTTTTTGACACCGCGTTCAGTAGATCTCTCAATATTATGGAACATTTTGTCAAGGGTGTCGGGCCGCAGAACAGAGTCGCTAGCAGAGATTAGCCGATCCGCTCGTCAGATGATCAGATGCTGACTTTTCAAAGAGATTTGTAATTTTAATCATTCAAAAATGATTTCCCCAGGCTTTCCACAGACCAAAGGAATTTTTCCACAACTTATCAAGAGGTTTTCCACAGAAAAGCAGAAGTTTTCCACAGGGAAGAACGAGTTTATTGGGGCCAGCCGCAGTTCTGTGGATTTCGACGGATTTGAGCAATTTCCCCAGGAGGAATTGAATTTATGTAACCAAAAACGCCAGGAAGCCCTAATCTGTCGTGAAGGTCGCTCAAGCATCCGCTTAGACTTCCTCCGTCCCCCCATTGACAATCCCACCCCTAGATCGCAAATAATGGTGCGACCGGTCCAGTAACGTGCCGGTACTCTCTAGCCATCATCTTGCAAAGAGCCATACCCTTTATGGGTTTGTCGCGGCAGCTTGGGGCTTCGTTTCGCTGCGAAAATCTTAGAGGTAGAGGTTAGTTACATTCCATCTCCACATCACAGAAGGTCACTGTTCATGAACGCAACGACAATTAGCATTTTGGCTGAAATACCTGAAGAGCTTCATGAGACCTTGAAGAGCTATCTAGAGGCGCATCCCGACTGGGATCAAGACCGTGTCTTTTCAGCAGCTCTATCACTTTTTCTGCTTCAGCACGGCGAAAGCGATCGCCGGGCGGCTCGCGTTTATCTGGACACGCTCTTCCACCCTACCGCTGGTTAGGGCTGGGGCTGCCCTACAGATGAATTTGTATCAAGCGCAACTTTGCTGAAATAATAGGTCTGGGTGTCAGAGGCAAAAACCGAGGACTGTACAAGTCTCGTTGAGGGTCCTGCCATCGCTCGAATGAGTCAGCCACATCAGGGTCTCTCTGCTAATGATGACGCGACGTTTCCCTTGGATCCAACTGATAGCCATCTTTCTCTGCTTCTGTATGAGTGGCGGTATGGCTTTGGCTGAAACGCCTCCCGCGACTGAAATAAATTCAGGACCAGCCACCGCTCGGTTCGTACCCCAGCAATCCCCCTTGCTGCTCTCGGTGAATCCTAAACAGCTTCCTGATTCGGGGAACACGACATCGCTCCTCCAGTGGCCTCAGGTACTGTTGACGAACGCTGGCGTCAACTATGCTCGTGACTTGAAACCTTGGGTCAGTGATGAGCTAATGTTTGCGCTGACGGGGCCGGTGCAGCAGCATCACTATCTGTTTGCGGTGACAACACGGGGTGCAAAGGAAAGCCAAGCCTGCATTGAACAGATTTGGCAGCAGCAGGTCTCAGCCGGACAGCCCCTTAGTTTTGAGCAGTACAGCGACATTAGCCTGATTTCAACTCAATTTAAGTCTCCGCAGCCCCTAGGATCAGAAATCTCGGGGCTGCAGCCCTTTGAAGGGGTGTCGACGGCCATTGTTGACGATCGCTATGTGCTGGTTGCGAATTCGGCGTCGGTTTTGAGGGCCGCGATTGACAGTAGCCAATCTGAGAGCCTGACCAATACGTCTGACTATCAGCAGGCCGTGACCCACCTGAAGCAAGAGCAGCAAGATGGCTTTGTTTATGCGGATTTATCTGCTTTCTCTCGTTTGAGTTCGCCCCCCTATCGCAGTCTGGCTGTCCAGCTAGGGCAAACTCGTCAGGGTCTGCTAGCAGAGACTGTCTTGGTGGCGGACTCTTCCCGCTCTAAAGCGCTGGTGACACCAACTGTGACCGCCCCAATTCGGGCGCTCGATTATATTCCGGCCAGCAGTCCATTAGTGGCTTCTGGGGTGAATCTACAGCAGCTTTGGACCCAGCTTAGTGCGGATCTGAAGGGCTACGATCCGTTAGATCAGTGGGTCCGAAATACTTTAAAGCAGGGGGGGCAGCAGTGGTCTATTAATCTGCCCCGCGAGGTTTTCTCGAACGTGACGGGTGAGTATGCGGTGGCGATGTTGCCCAGTTCTGATCCGTTCACGGCGGCTCAAAATTCTTTCTTGGGGGCAGACTGGCTGTTTGTCCATGATGATGGCGGTCAAGAGCTAACGCAGGTGCTCGACAAAGCGGCTCAGAAACAAAATATTGGCGTAATTCCCTATTCGTTGGCCGATCATCAGGTCTCGACTTGGGCCCACCTGGTTTCTTCTGAGGCCGATAATCCATCTAAAGTCTCTAGCTCTATGGTGCTGAATGCTGAGGTGACAGGTGCTTTTTCCGTAGAGGCGGACCACCGGATTTTGGCGACTTCGCTAGCAGCGCTCAAGCAGGGGCTGACGGAGGATGCGATCGCAAACCAAAAGGACTTTCAAGCCGCCCTTGCCACCTTACCCACCCCTAATCAGGGGTATCTCTATCTGGACTGGACCGTAATGCGCCCCTTACTAGAGCGCAAGCTGCCTAAACTCCGTCAGCTTGAGACCTTGTTGAATCCTTGGAGTCGGCAGCTCACCTCTGTGACCCTCACAAACTATGGTGAGACCCCGACCATCCAGCGCAGCCAGATGCTGCTGCGGTTTGCTGATTCTTAACGTCTAGCAACGTTCGAGAGAGAATCTCTAATCGCCAAAAATCCAGGCAAAGATGCCCAGCAGCACCAATGAGCCAAGCATCGGTGGTAAAGCGAAAGCCTGCAGCAGCTTGAGTGGAAAGATAACCAATAGCTGATTGGCCAGCACACTCAGCCACAGCACGACGGAGAAAACAAAAAAGAGCACCTTATCTCCTTGAGCGGATTGACTTCAGCCTAAAAGGCTGTTGGACCGGAATTTAGAACCGTCCTTGGCCTTCTACTCTTTTTATACCAGCTCTCTCCGACGGGCAACGATTGAGTTTTTACTCTTTGGCGTCGGCTGCCTGCTGATCTTTAAGATCTTCCGCTTCATCGTCGAGGGCCTTCTCTTCGTCTTCCTCTTCAGGGGCATCTAAGATAGCCTGCACCCGTTCTTGCATTTCGAGATGCTCGGCAACCCCTTCGTAGGTATAGCGATTGTAGCCGTTTTGCTCAATCAGCTCTTCTAGGTAATTGACCCGCTTCTCATTGCCGGGGTGACTGGAGAGCCATTCTGGTTTTTTGGGGCTATCAGACTGCTCTTCTCCTATCGTTACCATTAGGTTTCGAAGGCCATCTGCTGCATAACCGGCAGAGGTGAGCATCCTTGTACCCAGCAGATCTGCCTGCTCTTCCATGTCGCGGCTGTAGTCAGTGAGCGCTAAGCCCGTAAATAAGCTGCCAAAGGGCAAGAGGCTGGTCAATCCGCTGGTGGCGTTGCCGTCCGTCACGAGCTGGAAGCCGTGGGAAAGGACGGAGTGGGAGAGTTCGTGGGCAATTAAACCCGCTAGCTCCGCTTCAGATTTGCTCTTGGTGATCGCCCCACCATTGATAAAGATTTTGCCGCCGGGAAGTGCAAAGGCGTTTAGATTTTCATCTTTAATGATGTTAAATTCGTATTCCAGTTCGCGGCCAGTGACGGCCACCAGCTTATTGCCGATGCGGTTGACGTAGGCCTGTACTTCAGGATCTTCAATCATGTCAAAGCGCTTTTTAGCTCGCTTTGTAGCCGATCGACCCACCGAATCTTCACCCCGCAGCAGCAGCATAGAAGACTGAATCGTGGAAACGGCATTGAAGGGATTGCCGGTCAGGGCAACATTCAAGGCTCCTGTGATCACTCCCCCGATCGCGTTGGATGTAACTTGAGATCGCAGCACCTTCCGAAACTGAGTTTGATACTCTTCTGCTGCGGCCATAAATTCATTAGCTCGGGGATGATCGGGGTTGAGAAGTGCAAACTGACGGGCGGTAATTGAAGCTTCGAGCCAGCGCTTTGATTCAACCTGAAAGTCAATCAAGCCCTGCTGTAAATCAGGCTGATTGGGGTGGCGGGCGGCTCCGCGCTCGAGAACCGCTAGCCCTTCTGCTAGCTGGTTATAGGTACGCAGTGCTTTTGCATAGCGCAGGTACCCGGGGACAAATTCAGGATGTCTCTCAATCAAAAGTTTGCCGGGTACTAAAGCCCGCGTCTTGAGATTTTTTTCTAAGCCTGCGGCGGATTCTCGCCAGAAGACTTTGCCACCAGGGGTTAGCTGTGCTGGGTCTGAAAATGCTTCTGCACGCGGTTGGGCCTCGGCTGTGTCAAAGAACGGATCCTTCGCTTGGCGATACAGAGCTTCAGCAGCCTCGATATCACCTGCCGTAAAAAGGTTGTCAGCTTCAATAAGCATCTGCTGCTTTGCAAGCTCTTCTGGCGTTAGAACTCTTGCTGATTCTCCCTCTTCTTCGGACTCTTGGGTCTCTTCAGACTCTGAAGTCTCTTTGGACTCTGCAACATCATCTTGAAGCTCGATTGGTTCTGCCGTGACCTCGTCCACCTCAGGCTCGACGGCCTCGGTCTCTGCTGCAGCATCAGGTTGTGGGGTCGCACCATCAGCCTCGATAACTTCTTCAGTGGCGGCGGTGTCTATCGTTCCTAGTTCGGGTGATTCAGCTATCTGTAAGGTCGATGCTGTGGAGGGTGTAACTGAGATCTTTTCTACATCCAGGTTCTTTGCGATCGCAGTAGGGTTAGCGACCAGCTTTAAAGCTTCATTCTCTGCCGTCAGCACGGATGCTTCACTGTCTATCGAGATGTCTAATGCAGCCTGTAATTCAGGATGGGGAGTGACCGAAACAGCGGTCTCAGATAGTGGGTGAAGCCTTGACGCAAAATCAGGTGCAGCCAAAGCAGGGCTAGCAACGGTCATGGAGATCGCAATAAGGACAGATTGAGGGAGATGTCGGAGCAGAACGTTCGGAACTGTCATGAAAAAGACCTGTGAGGAATGTGATGGGAATTGCGCCTCGGCATGAGACTCACATTAGTCAGGTTTCCCATTCGGACTTGAGTTCTCACAGAGGCAACTCAAATTGAGGAAATTCACTGAGGTTTATTGCTTGCCAATAGCGTAATAATCATAAAAATCCTAGCGTGTTCTGAATTGAAGATGGGGGCATTATTCTCAAAAGAGGGGCTATCTTGGAGATAGTTTTCTTTCGTTATTTTCCATGCTTCGTCAGGCTATATTTATTGGGCTGCTGCTATTTCAGGCCACGATGCCTGTTCGGGGGCAAACGGTCCAGCCTCAGACTCTAGAATCTTTTCCAGAAGTGGGGGTGAGTATTGAGCCGCCGGAGGGGTTTGAAAAGGCTCCTACCTTTTACGGCGTACAGCAGCCAGAAACGGGGGCCTCTATTATGGTTAGCGCCATCCCAAGGCCATATGCCGAGGTGGTGAAAGGGTTTAATTCGCAGCGGTTAGCGACGCGAGGTTTGCACTTGCTCTCTAAGCAGTCCTTAGGGGATGGATCAAGACTGCTGCTTAAAGTGTCTCAGAAAGCCTACGGACAGCAATTCTTAAAATGGCTGGTGGTGTTTGCCGATCAGCAGAATCAGACCAAGGTGGTGGTGGCCACATTCCCAGAGGATGCGGCGGATCGCTTGAGCGCCCCCCTCAAAGAAGCGGCTTTGTCGGCGACTCTGATACCGCAGTCCGCTGAGGCTCGCGTGCTGCCCTTTCGCATTGAACCTTCTGCTCAATTGGTTGAAGTCAAAGAACTGCAGGGATCTGGCAAGGTCTTAGCGTTCTCTAAGGATGGCGTTGCCCCCGCGCAGTCTCCATCTGACCCATTGTTTATTGTGGCACCTTCTTTAGGGGCTGTGCCTGTGCTGGATCGCAAGATGTTTGCCCTTCAGAGGTTAGAACAGTTCTCTCAAATTCAGGAGATCGAGGTGGCAAAGGTAGATGCGATCGCAATTAACAACCAAGAGGGTTTCGAAATCATTGCCAACGCCAAAGATAGCCAATCCCAAGTCCCTTTAAAGATCTATCAAGCCATGCTGTTCCCCGAGGCGGGGGGCTACGTCATCATGATTGGCATCGTGGGTCAGGATGATGCCGCGCAATATATGCCTGAGTTTCAATCGATGGCCAAGACCTACCAGCACATTCCGCAATAGGCTCCCCAGTCGAGATTCCTGGCTGCTGATTACAACAATCCCCCTGTTCAGGCTTCAAGCTTGCGGCTGCTCCCAACGGCAACCATGGCAACGAACCAGCCAATGATTGCAGTCAATAGCAGTATTGAGGGTGCGAATGTATCTGTCTCTTTAAACAGTGAACCAAACAAATTTGCGGCTAGCGCCCCACCGCTGAAGAACATCCCGGTTCCTACGCCAGCCTTGTCTGTGGGGACCATTGATAGGGCAAAGGGTAGAGTTCCATTGTTGACTAGACTTAAACAGGTTCCAAGAGAGATTGCTGCCACGACAGCCGCAATCGTTTGATGGACGAAGCTCATCAAGGCTAGCGTCACGATCATGCCACTAAACCCGATCGTCATGGCCGATCGATTTCCGATTCTGCGCGCCACAGCCCCTGTCGGGATAGCTGTTAAGGCAATGGTTACAAAGATCGCTCCCAGGATCAATTTCACATCAAGTCCAGGAATCTCAGCCAAAATTTTGGGGAAGGCAAACATTTGTAATCGAAATCCCATGCCAAAGCCCCATCCCACTATAAATATCAGAATCAATCGGATGACTGATAGACGTGACTTCGCATTAGAGAGAGATAAGGATGGTGCCTCAACTTGAGCCTCAGGCTGGACACTGCGGAGCAGTGCTGCGGACCCTAATAAGACGATAGATGCAACCCCAAAGGCGATCGCTGGCCCTAGACTCAAAATGAATTGGTTGGCGAGTGGTCCCATTGCACCTGCGAGGGCACCCATCACTGTCAGTAGGCTGACGGCTTGGGGTAAACCACTGCCATAGGCATATCGCCCCATCAATGACAAAGCTGGACTACGAAAGAGCGTCATGGAGAGCGCCCAGGCCACGACTACGATGGGTAAGAGCCATCGGATTAAACCTATGGGCTGCCCAAAGATCACAATCGTTGGAATTGCAATCAACAGAAAAGAGGCGAGGATTACTCCTCCAGCAATAAAGGGAAAACGGCTTCCAAACCACCGTTGAGTCTGATCGGAGAAACGTCCCATTAACGGTTCCATTACTATCGCCAAGCTATTCTCTAGCAGGATAATGCTGAATACGAACCCCGCAGAGAAGCCAAATTGCTTTAATAAGTCTCCGAGATATAGGTTGTAAATAACCCAGGAAAGGACGATCGCGCCTTGTACCATCGCCAGAGCAAACACTTGAGGCCAAAGAATTCTGGATTGAGGCAGAGTGGTTGTCATAGTTGTCGTCGCTAATGGATCAGGGGTAGTCCTTAGGCAAGCGGAACACCAGTCTATTCTCATTCAGGATAGTAGTACATTGCCTCTCTCTACCTGGAGGCAATCCCGATACGATCGCCATTACCGATATCTGTTGGGGTGAGCACCGGTTTTACTGGATGTCTCCTCATGACCGTCACGATTTATGGTGATGAACATATGGTTCAAAAAAGAAATCAGAAGCGCTAATAGGCTCCCCACCGCGCTAAAGTCCAAGCGTTACGTTGCAACGATAGGCTGCTCGGATGTTAGGCTGAGAGCCTTGCCACTCCTAGCTTTCAGTTATGCCTATTGATTGTCTGTATAAATATCGCCCATAACCGCCCTGCCTCATTCTTTGGGCAGTATGCTGGTCTCTTCGCTATCGCCTGAGCTACCAAGACGGTGCACAGATGCTCTTTGAGCGTAGCGTTGAAGTTGATCACACGACTATTTATCGGTGGGTTCAGCGATATAGCTCTGAACTCGATGAGCGCTGCCGCAATCATCTTCGCTCCACCAACGACTCATGGAAATTAGACGAAACGGGTTGTGTTGTAACAATCCGGGAAGATGCGAGAATGCTAGGAGTCCCTCGATTTTTTATACAGCTACCCCAAAGATCTTAGAGATGAAGTGATTCTGAGACCGAATATTTCCTTTCTCAATGCTGATAATCTGGTCCTTGTAGCTCGCGTTCATTACTTGTCTTGAATATCAACGACCATCCGTATCAGCTTCATACTGATCTAGGAACTCCAACACATCGCTACACCAGGTCAGCCAACTCTCCTCATAAGCAATACCACGCTTCAGAGTCAGGTATTTGAACTGAATCTCTGCAGGTGGCTTCACTTTCGATAGATACGCAGCCTGTTTCTCTTTATACATAGCCAGCTGAGCCTGATGCAGCTTCAGCCGATGATGCAACTCCTTTCGTAGTAGATCGCGAGGCATCTTATAGCCAATCATCACCTTCACCAACAGATCCTCTCGAATCTGCGTTCGTTCTGTCGGTTCTGCATACCAGCGGGTGAACTCTTCCCAACCCTCTAGCGTGATTTGATAGATTTTCTTGTCCGGCTTCCCTTCCTGAGGAACTGTCTCAAAATCAACCCAGCCCTGAGCTTCCATCTTCGATAGCTCACGATAAACCTGCTGTTGACTTGCGCGCCAATAGCAGCTCAGCCCCTCATCAAAGCATTTGCTGACGTCATATCCGCTCTTGGGCTGCTGAGCTAGCAGCGCTAATACCGTATGGGCAAGGGCCATCGCTTTTTGAAACCGATCACGTTAAAAGAGCATTCTTGACATACTCAACATATTGAGTATACGCTACGGAAATAATACTCAACAAGTTTTATATCAACTTTTTGTATAAGAGCCTACTGAACTCTCAGCTTGTAAGGCCATGACGACTTCGCAAATTGATCCACCCCCAAACCCGCAAGCACCGCACAATACTGGGCCTCGTCGTCTCTCCTGGAAGTGGTTGTTACTATCGCCCGTGCTGGTGGCCGCCTTCTTTGGTGTGCGCGGAACGACACAGAACTCAGCTCCTGTTACTGTTGCCCAGGCGCAGGCTCTTCCGGTGGAGACAACGGTGCTAGAAGCTGTCAATCAGTACACCGTGGAGCGCACTTATACGGGCGAAATCGCCGCTCGACGCACCAGTGATTTAGGGTTTGAACGCGCAGGCAGTGTGATCGCGATTCGAGTCGATGATGGCGATCGAGTGGAAGCTGGTGCTTCTATTGCGCAGCTCGACACCCGAGACTTGGTTGCCCAAAGACAGCAGCTTGAGGCTCAGAAAAGAGGTGCGATCGCACAGCTTCAAGAACTGCAAACCGGCCCTCGCCCCGAAGACATTGCGGCAGCGAGATCCGCCGTCGGCGATCTCCGTAATCAAGTACAGCTTGCCAAACTACAGCAGCAGCGGCGATCCTCTCTCTACAGTGAAGGAGCGATTTCTCGCGAAGAAATGGAAGAGAAAAAGTTCAGTGCCGGTGCTCTGGAAAACCGCCTCCAGCAAGCACAAAGCCAGCTCAATGAACTATTAGCCGGAACTCGCCGCGAGCAAATCACCGGCCAGGATGCTCAGGTTGCTCAACTAGATGCCAGCATCCGAGCCATTGATATTAGCCTCTCGAAAAGTATTCTCAAGGCTCCCTTCTCGGGTATTGTCTCCGCCCGCACTGTTGATGAAGGCGTTGTTGTCGGAGCTGGGCAATCGGTTCTCCGCCTCGTGGAAGGGAACAACTTAGAGGCTCGAATGGGTATCCCCAATCAGGTCGCAGAGACCCTGACGCGGGGCAGTATTCAGAAAATTAAGGTTCAGGGTCAACAGTACTCAGCTAAGGTGACTGGAAAATTGCCGGAGCTAGAAGGTAACAGCCGCACCGTCACCGTTGTTTTGCAGCTCTCTGGCATTCAGGAGTTGACCGTTGGCAGCACCGCTCGACTGATTCTCAAAGAAACAGAACCGGCTCAAGGTTTCTGGATGCCTACTGCTGCGCTCGTGAAAGGAGATCGCGGCCTATGGTCGGCCTATGTGGTGAAGGCTAACAACGATGTATACAAAGTAGCCCGTCGAGATGTCGAAATTTTATACACCGAAGGTAGTCGCTCTTTGGTGAGGGGGATGGTGGAAAGTGGCGATCGCATCATCACCCGTGGCACCCATCGCATCGTCCCCGATCAGCTTGTAACCTTTAATGAGTAGGGCCATGAAAGCATTTGTCACCGGAAGCACAGGCCTGTTGGGCAGTAATTTAGTAGCCTGCTTACTACGCCAGGGATATGAAGTGCAAGCCCTAGTGCGCTCCATCGAAAAAGGACAGCGAGTTCTCGGCAATCATTCTTACCTTCAGTTCGTGCAGGGAGACATGAGGGCCGTGGCAAACTTTGCATCTCATCTACAGGACTGCGACATCCTATTCCATGCCGCCGCCTATTTCCGTGAATATTACGGATTGGGCGACCATTGGCCCCAGCTAGAGCAAATTAATATTCAAGGCACGCTCTCATTGCTGGAAGCCGCAGACCAAGCAGGCATCCAGAAAGTTATCTATCTATGTCAGTACATCGGGCTGTCTCGGTCTGATGGCCGATGGAAGCCCCAGCGACGAGTCTTCTCTCCCCGGCGAACTCAATATCGACAATCTGTACTTCAGAAGCAAAGTCATGGCAGAGGCCGCTGTTGATCAGTTCCTAGAGCACCGTTCCCTTCCCATCGTGTTGATTCAACCCGGCACAATCTTTGGCCCCAGTGATGCTGCCCCCTCGGAGTCCGGTCGGTTTGTATTGAATTTTCTCCAGCAAAAGGTTCCGTTTATTTTAACCGGAGGCCTCTCAATTGTTGATGCCCGTGATGTCGCCCAAGCAATGATCACCGCCGTTAAGCAGGGGCAATCCGGTGAACGATATCTCGTTGGTGGTCAATACCACTCAGCCGGAGAAATCCTCACCACCCTATCTGAGGTCAGCGGCGTGAAAGGCCCCCAGCGCAAACTGCCCGGATGGGCCATGCATCTCCTGGCTCGGCTACTGACACTGATCAGTCGATTAACCGGGCAGTCACTAGTGGATTTGTCAGTGGATGTCGTCAAAATCATGCTGACGCAGCAGCAGTTCAACTCGGCCAAGGCCATGGATGTCCTAGATGTCAATTTTCGACCACTCTTAGAAACCTTGAGGGACACCGTAGCGTGGTACCGCGACCATGATTATTGCGAGTGACCCAGTTTGAGATAGATCATCGCGATTTTCTCGATCACACTCCTTGTTCTTCTATTGCCTCAGTAACAACAACACAGTAATTCACTCTCCACAGATACTCCCTTCGGACTGATTAATGCTGAATCTCTTCTACCGCAATCGACAGCTTCTCTTCCTGTCGATCGCTCTCATCATCGTCTGGGGACTGTCAGCATTCTTAACCCTGCCGCGCCTAGAAGATCCTGAAATAACCCAGCGAAACTCTACCGTCACCACAGTTTTTCCCGGTGCCAGCCCAGAGCGAGTCGAAGCCTTGATCACCGATAAAATCGAAGAAGAGCTATCTGAAATTGAAGAAATCGATAGCCTCGAATCCACATCCAATCCAGGGCTATCCGTCGTTGCCATCGAACTGAAAGAGAATATCCGCAACGTCGATCCCGTCTGGGCCAGAGTTCGCAGTCAGCTCGAAGATGTCACCCCTCAGCTACCGGCAGAAGCCTTAGAACCAGAGTATGAAGACAGTGGCGTCAAGGCTAGCGCCCTCATTGTGGGCCTAAAATGGGAACTGGATTCCCCTGCCAATTCTGCCATTTTGCGCCGCGTGGCAGAAGGACTTGAAGCCCAATTGCGTAACGTTTCAGGCACTGACAAGGTAGAGATATTTGGTGAACCGGATGAAGAGATTCTCGTGGAGGCAGACTCTGCAGAACTCGCTCAGTTAGGATTGACAGCTCAGGTTCTCGCCCAGCAAATCAACGCCAGCGATGCCAAAGTTTCGGCAGGGGAGTTGCGAAATCAAGATGAGCTGTTACTCGAAGTGAGCAGTAATCTCGATTCCCTCGAACGGGTGCGGCGGATTCCGATTCGAGTGGAAGCAACCGGGAAAGTCGCCCAACTGGGTGACATTGCCAAAGTCACGAAGGGCGTTCAGCAGCCCGTTTCAGATCTGACCCTGATTGATGGACAACCTGCCATTGTCGTTTCTGCAACCGTAGAGTCTGACTTTCGGGTCGATACTTGGGCGGAGCAAGCCCATCAGGTTCTGAACACCTTTGAAACGAATTTATCTGATGGTATAGGAATGACGGTTGTTCTAGATCAAAGTCTTTACGTTCAACAGCGGTTGAATGGGGTGGTTGGCAACTTAGTGATGAGTTCTCTCCTGGTGGTTGGAGTATCGCTGGTAATTCTGGGGTGGCGATCGGCTCTGATTGTGGGGGCCGCATTGCCCTTAGCCACTCTGACCGTGTTCGGAGCTATGAAATCCCTAGGCATTCCGCTCCACCAGATGTCTGTGACGGGGCTGATTATCTCTCTGGGGTTGCTGATTGATAATGCCATTGTGGTCGTAGATGAGGTGCAACTCCATCTGCAAGCAGGGGGAACGCCCGCCCAAGCGATTCAGCAAGCCGTTAAGCAATTAGCCGTTCCGCTGCTGGCTTCGACGATGACTACGGTGTTGGCCTTTGTCCCCATCGCGACTTCACCGGGAGGGACGGGAGAATTTATCGGCACGATTGGCAGCACGGTCATTCTAGCTTTGATCAGCTCGCTGGTTTTGTCGCTGACGGTGATTGCAGCCCTAACGGGTCTAATGCATCAGCGTTTTCCACAGCCTGCACGAAAACGTTGGTGGGTGCATGGATTCGCAAACTCGCGCCTGACAACCGTCTATCGCTGGAGTCTGGCGACGGTCTTCCGGCGGCCTATTTTGGGAATTATTTTAGCGATGGTGTTGCCCATCACTGGATTTATCCAGTTTGCGAGTTTGCCCCAGCAGTTTTTTCCGCCCACCAACCGCGACCAGTTTCAGGTGGAAATTGAGCTGCCTGCGACAAGCGCGATCTCAACCACTCAAACTCTAGCTCTAAAAGCCCGCGAGGTGATGCAAGAACATCCTAAAGTGGCTGATGTGCAATGGTTTCTGGGTAAAAGTGCGCCCTCTTTTTTCTATAACATCATCAGCAATCGTCGGAATGCCGCCAACTATGCCCAAGGGATTGTGCAGCTCAACGATACTGATGACCTGCGCGGGACCGTTCAGACGTTACAAACCAAGCTAGATAGAGACTTCCCCGAAGCACAGATCTTAGTCAAACAACTGGAACAGGGACCACCCTTCGATGCCCCTATTGAGCTGCGGCTTTATGGTCCTGATATCGATCAGTTGAGAGAACTCGGCAATCAAATGCGAGGGATGTTGGCCCAGGTACCCAACGTGATTCACACCCAGGCAGACTTGACCGAAATTGCACCTAAGTTAGCCCTTACTGTCGATGAAGTGATCGCTCAACGGGCTGGGTTAGATAATGGTGAGATCGCAACTCAGCTCAACAGCAGTTTGGACGGTGTGACAGGCGGCTCCATTTTAGAGGGCACTGAAGAGCTACCCGTGCGGGTCCGTCTTGCCGATCGCCAACGGGGGAATCTTTCCCAAATTGAATCGCTCGATTTGTTATCTAGCAACGGCAGTCGAGTTCCCTTCGGAGCACTGGCCTCGACAAGCCTGGTACCGGATATCAGCACCATCGTTCGTCGAGACGGTCAACGAATCAATACCGTCCAGGCATTTCTAACGGCTGGAGCTTTACCGGATACGGTCCTCACCCAATTTCAGCAGCAACTCAAAGATCTTAATTTTGGACTCCCTCCTAGCTATCGGATTGAGTACGGCGGCGAGGCTGATGCAAGGGGAAGTGCTGTCGGTAATCTTCTCTCTACCGTAGGTGTATTGATGGTTCTGATGACGGCAATTCTGGTGCTGTCCTTTAACTCTTTCGCTTTGGCGGGGGTGTTGGCTGTCGTTGCGATCGCAGCCATCGGTTTAGCCGCCCTCGCCCTATGGACTTTTGACGCCCTCTTTGGATTCACAGCCATTCTCGGAACCCTAGGGCTGATTGGTCTCGCCCTCAATGATTCGATTGTGGTATTAGCCGCACTGCAGGCTGATCCTCTAGCTCGTCAAGGAGATCGCAAAGCCACCCAAGAGGTTGTATTGAAAGCGACGCGCCACATCATTGCCACAACGGTAACTACGATTATTGGCTTTGTGCCGCTCATGTTAGATCCGACTGGGTTTTGGCCCCCGCTTGCGATCGCAATTGCTGGTGGCTTGGGTGGTGCAACACTACTAGCTCTCTACTTTATTCCATCCACTTATTTGTGGCTCAAGCGATCTGCCCATCGGACTAGCGGGGGGATTTGAACAGAAAATAGTGATGGTCGGGGTGAGGTGGTTTCATATAGCATCAACGACTCAGATGCGAAGAGCATCCCATCTTTGTCGTTATGCGAGAAGACCGAGCCGCTTGCCATTGTCACGGGCGAGCCGAATCATATTCTGCCGGGGTGTTCGTTCAATTCCAAACTGGTTGCAGACATTGGTGATCACTCGGGAGTGCATTGCGATCGCCTTGCCTCTCATCTTCATGAACTGAGGCTTACCGATCAACTGCTTCAGTGTCAAAACGATAGGTGCAAACATATTGATCTCCATGTGCTGTATCTTTACGTAAATTAATGTAACAAAAACTTTACATAGAATCAAATAGCCTAATCTTATACGCTTCAATTAGCTCAGAAATCTAATATCCATATCTCTGCGAAGCACATTGATTTTTTTCTATCTTTAGTGCTTTTTGTGTTGATGCCTGGAATGACTGGCAGGGGGCTTCGATGCCGTAGTCATTTGAGTTCTTACGCTTCTCTTTGCAAACACCTGAAATGTTTTAGAAGCTCAGAAGCTATGCCTAGAATGAACTATAGCGAAAGATGCTGAGCCGAAATCCCCATCCCCTTGGCGGTAATCAACACAGTCTGCTGACCAGATTCGACATCCATCCGCGAAGGATCCATAGATAAAACTAATTGATTATCCAAGAATTAATGATTTGAATCTATCGCTAAAGGACTTTATGATTTATTAAGATCAATGTTTTTAATATTTTTGATTGAATGAACTCTTTTTCTACCCAGCGGTTTTGGTTTGGATAGCGAGCCGTATTGACTCCTCATTCCATCTTCCACTCCTTACTAAAGGTTTTACAAATGCTATCGACAACTCTTTTTACGTTCCCTGTTGATGGGCCTCCGATGCCCTCTCTGTTAGCCACAACCCCAGAGGCAGAGTATGCCCCCTTTGTCCTGACAGGCGTTTTGCTAACGCTAATTATCGTTTATCTGATGAGTAAGCTGGGGGGCGAACTCTCAAAACGTCTCGACCTGCCGCCTGTTCTAGGTGAACTCGTTGGTGGCGTGATCGTGGGCGTTTCTGCTCTACACCTAATTGTTTTCCCCGAGGCAGGAGCTGCAGCAACTGACTCTTTGTTGATGACGGCTCTACAGTGGCTGGGGAATCTAGATGCTGAGGCTGTTGCCCATATCTTTGCCAGCCAGAGCGAAGTGATTTCCGTCTTGGCCGAGCTGGGCGTGATCGTGCTGCTATTTGAAATCGGTCTAGAATCCGATCTGCGAGAGCTGGGCAAGGTGGGCTATCAGGCAGCCATTGTCGCGGTGGTGGGAGTGGTTGCTCCCTTCACGTTAGGAACAGTCGGACTGGTGGTGTTCTTTCACGTACCAATTATTCCAGCGATTTTTGCAGGCGCGGCTCTAACGGCCACCAGTATCGGAATTACGTCAAAGGTACTCTCAGAGCTAGGTCATCTGAAATCAACCGAAGGACAGATTATTGTCGGAGCCGCTGTCATTGATGACGTACTGGGCATTATCATTCTGGCGGTGGTGGCGAGCTTAGCC
>NZ_PQWO01000041.1 GCF_003231495.1 Acaryochloris thomasi RCC1774 | reverse complement strand
GTAGAGCCGTTGCATTTGCTGCTCAATATTCACTGTGTAAGGATTCATCTCAAACCAAATAGGGGAGGATGCTCAGACTATCATTCTTCCATTGAGGTTCTGGATATTATTTATTCCTCGATCCTTAATTCAAGCAGGCAATAGGACTTACCCCTCATCAGTACGTCATACACCAACGGATAGAGTGTGCTAAGGGCCTGCTCGTCAAGGAGAAGATGGCGATCTCTGACGCTGCATATGCAATGGGGTTTTCCCACCAAAGTCATTTCACCCGACACTTTAAACGTCAGGTGGGTGTCACACCCAAACAATTTCTAGCTCGATCGTAAGAACGTGCCAAATTTCAGAAAAACGTGCAAGACGTGAGGTTACCTACCTTCTAGGATTGGCCAAGGAGAATTGAAATGACACTTTTTACTAATGCTGAAAGTTATTGGTGCAGGTCTTGGTCGAACTGGAACAACATCACTCAAATTAGCGCTTGAGAAGCTCTTAGGTGGCCCCTGTTATCATATGGACGAGGTATTGTCTCACCCAGAACATATTTCATTGTGGCATGCTGCAGCACAGGGAAAAGGGGTTGACTGGTCTACCATTTTTGACGGATATATTGCCACGGTTGACTGGCCTTCAAGTGCTTTTTGGTTTGAATTGAGCAGTATCTACACTGATAGTCTTGTCATTCTTTCGTATCGGGACGCTGATTCATGGTGGGAAAGTGCTAGGTCAACTATTTTCCGTTATACGGAAGAATCATCAGGTGAGTGGCGCGTCATGGCGGATGAACTATTTAGCAATAGATTTACCTCAGCCATAACAAATCGCTCAGCGTGTATTGCGGCTTTCAATCAACATAATGAACGGGTTCGGAAATCTAATTTAGGAAACAGGTTACTTGAATGGCAACCCAGTGAAGGTTGGGAGCCACTATGTCGTTCTCTTGGGCTGGCAATTCCAGAAGAACCATTTCCGCATCTGAATTCAATGCAAGACTTTGTTCAAGAATTTGGTACTGATAGCTAAACGACGAGTGCTGTTAACTCAAGCAACAGCTACCGACACTAAAAGGTCTGGAGGTAAAGCTACCTTCTTTGATGGCCTAATCGAGAATCCTATGTAAACAGGTAGATTTGTGACGCTTTCCTCAAGTTTTAGCTAACTGCTTTTTGGCGGGTTGCGATCGCTTTTGTGGTCCTGATGTATCGACTTGGGTGTAGAAATCTAGCTGTAGTGGAGAGCCGATGATATCACCAGTACTCGACAGCTCATACCATCGCAAAGTGTCCCGGTGCTGGGCGTATTTTGCTATCGACATTCCACAACGGGAGATGCCATCTGGTTTACTAGGTAAGGAGTTGCCACGCAGCTTGTCAGTTTCGAGAGGCATCGGTTGGCTCTGTTTTAACTGCTGATTTTCAAGATAGCTAGTTTTACGATGGCTTGCTCATCTACTCACACCATTTTGTAGCCGTGGTCTTGGAGTAACAGAGCAATTTCCATTCATTTAAAGCTAGTTCCAGTAGGTCTGTGAGAGATGTCCACGCTCTGTCTGTTCCGGTCAAATTCTGGCAGAAAGCGGAATACTCCTCAACATTTATGGCATAGCTCCAGCGGCTAGATTTGCTGAGGTTGAAAAGAAGCGACAGGTCTGAGACATCATTCCCCTCTTTCTCGTGCCTCAGTTCAACCCAGCACAGTCCTTTAATCGGTTCATCTTTGTACGTTCGCCCTGGCCCGCCGCCTCGCTGTTTCGCATAGGGCAACCTCAGCCGCAGTCGGGGGACATTGACACCTCTCAGAACGGGGACGAACTCGGCACAAACCTTTGATTTATAGACTGTTTTGTTGTCTTTCCGTAAGCCGTAGATGGTTCGGGTGCTAAATCCCTGCTCTGCCATGCGATCACCAGCAGAGAGCAGTCGATCTCGAATGTCGTAGATGTAGGCACTCTGAGCTAACGTCAGATCTGCAGTAAGTTTCTGCAATGATGCGGGTAGGGGTGAAATAGGCATTGTGCTTGATCTAAATATGACGCCCCCTCTCTCATTACAGTCTTTGATTTGTCTGAATGCTAACTCTCCACAATTTGTCTCAATGCTTTGACAATGTTGAGTGCTACAGTTGCATGGAAGTAAGCAGCCTTTTTCTGATATTCGAGGGCGCAAAGATTAGTGGATGACAGCATAGATGTTACAAGAGAATCAGCTTGATCCTATCAATCTAAAGCGTCGGCAAATCACTATGTTCGCACTTGTGGCAACTAATGTTGCTGACGGAGTTTTCTCTGCATTGATCGGCAATATAGGATCCTATGCTTATATCGGCATAATTTCGCTTGTCGCGTCTGTTGCTTGCATCGTTCTTTGGTGTCGTTTTGATGCTGCTGCACGAGGAAGTAAATTTACTGGCTCTGATGTTGTCTGGATAATAGTTTTAGGAATTGTCGGTGTTCCTCGTTATTTTTTAAGAACAAGGCGTGGCTGGCAATTGGTTTTCACGCTTTGTGGGTTGTATCTTTACGTTATTCTTTTCGTTGCGAGTATTGCTGGAAACTCCATTGCTAATGCTCTGATTACCACCTTTAACTAAATCAGAGCAGTTACTGTGACTGGACTCTGCAAGTTACCCCAGTGCTTTGACTGCCGATACCATTACCTGACCGGCCACCTCGTCTGCGCCATCCATCCTTCTGGTCCTATAGGCGATCGCTGTGCTGAATTTGTTGCGATGGCCGAAGGCCGGTCGGAGACCATCGCGGAAGTTGCGGCATATGGAGAGGGTGCCTGTTCAAACAGAGCAGGTGATTCAGCTTCCTATTGATCTAGATGAACTCTAATTATAGAAAGGCTTTTAGAGAAACCCTAGAGTGATTTGAAGAGCTTAAAACTCGAGGACTTGGGTTCCTAAAAGCCTCTCTGCATATAGGTCATAGAATCATCTTGCGTCTTTTTATGCGGATGTCGGCCTGACTCCAAAGCTGTCCAAACTGTTGATAACAGAACTACATCTGTACCTGCAGTCTATTTAGATTTTGCAGCGACGCTATTAACTGAGTACCGTCTTTTCACGAACAGACCGATACATAGGATTACGGAGCCTAGAATTGCATCTGGCTCGGGGACAGAATTAATCCGAACATCATCAAAAATTATACCTGCATCATCTGGGGCTTCACCCCCTAAACCTGCATCCGGATAATACACATCAACGCGGTTGACGTTCCCAAAAATTGCTGGCTCCAGGGCTACGAATCCAGGTGTTGTTCCTGCATTGAATAAAGCTGTCCCTGTCGAATCTTGACCATTGAATCCCTCAAAGACCACATCGCTACCCTCCCGAACTTCCCGAACAACCAAATTTTCGAGGCCAAAGAAGTCAGATGGTGTTGGGCTGCCAAACGTGATTGAAAGCCCAGCAGAGTCTCCGCCTATAAGTAGATCGGTGTTTGTCTCAGGCGCAGCAACAAAGTTAAATAGATGGAAATGACTCATGTCATCACTTGGATTTACGAATGGAGCAGCGGTGAAAAATGTATTTCGTTCTTCATAAGAAAAAATCTGTGCTACTGAAGGATCGCCTTGCTCAATAATTGTTCCAATGCCCTGATTGGTTTCAAAATCAGTTTCAAACTTAACGTTCAAGGAGACAGCTTGAGCTGGGGCCGTAACAGAGATCACTGCGGAGATACAACTTATACTCAAATATGGCAATACGTGCTTACTTCTCATTTCATCCCTCAAGAGAATAACGACACAGGCGAAGGTAATTTAAGCCTCTTAAATGGTTAGCGACAATATCGTAAGGGCTGTACGAATCTTCGACGGCCAGTCAAATTTTAGGAAGCCGCTCTAACTTTAGAGACTATTGTTCTTCACATAGTGAAGTGCATTTGATTTTGCTCTCTATGATGATGCGCCACCCAATCTCTGAAACGATTGGTCTGGCGTGATTTCTAGCAGAACACTGCAATCAGCAATAATGCAATCTCAGTAATTTGGTTGAACTTCATGTTTTCTCAACTGATGTGGATTTCATGACAATTCATTCAAGCGCAATTTCCACTCTCGGAATCGCATTCTTGATAACAAGCTCAAGGGAGGAACCATCGAGCAGGTTCTTGGCGAAAGTGATCTTGAGCTGGGATGGATTTCCTCTCGGGGCTGATGTAATCCGATTTGCGATAGCTGAAGGCCGGTTGGAGACCATTGCTGAAGTAGCGGTGCATGGACGTTGGACACCTGAAGCCTGGGCGTTAAGGGTGGGGAATTGAGAGTGATCAAAACCGGGGGAATCACGCAGCCATAGGTATTTCCTCAACCTGATTAGTGTCTGGGTACCACTGCTTGATCGCATCCTTCCACCGCTGATCGAGCACCTTAGTCCTCACCTGAAGCAGTAGGTGAGCGCCCTTAAGCGTCCATCGCATTTGCTGCTTTTTAACCATTCGCTTAGCGATAATCTGATTGACCGCCGACTCTACAAAACCTGTTGAAATCCTTTCACCACAACGGTATCGCTCACCATAATTGACGATAAAGTCCAGATTGTTCTGAATATAGACCCGAAACTCTCGGATCGCCTTCGCCATCTTGCTCAACTTGAGATAGTCAATCTCTAGACATTCGGCATCCATTTCCAGAAGCTCAATATGCTGCATGGCCTGGAACCTATTGCCATGCCACAAATACCACTTGATGCTTTCCAAGCGTTGGGGCATCTCTTCCTCTTAGTCAGCATCGTGGTGCTTCACCCCCTTGAGGTATCGCCCCAACACTGTGATTCGCATGGTGATATGAAACCAATCGAGTAGATGTTCCGCCTGGGGATTCATGTAGAGGTCATACCGAGATACGTGTAATAAGGCGCAAGATGGTTCCAGGACCTATGCACAGCTTGACTTTCAGAAATCAAGACTTCCAAGTTTTCCAGTCAATTCAATCATACTAAATTCTTCCCAAAAGCCTTGCCCCATCTAGATTTCATCGAAGTCGAGCGGCAGCTCAATGGCTTGTTCAAAAGGAACCGGCACCGTCTCCATGTCCACCACGAAGTCTCCAAACCGCTTCAACTGCCCCACCAAATAGGGACTCGCCGTCGCCAACGCCGCCCGGTCTGGGATATCCCTCCGCACTGAGCTGCTGCACCGCCAACGACATATCCACCGCATTCTGGAAAATCACCGCACTGGCCACTAAGTCCAAAGACTTGAGCCGCTTCTCCTGTTCATCAGGATCATTTTCCGTGATCACCCCATGCTTTCCAAAGTGCAACCAATCGAGGAGATGGTGATAGGTCTCAACAATGTTAGTGCAGGCCGTGATCTGCCGCCGAACGGCAGGCTCGGAAACGAACCGGAGCAGGAAGATCGTCCGTCCGACTCTCCCCAACTCTCGTAGCGCCTGATGAAGTCGATTCTTCTTGCTGTAGCTATTCAATTTCCGCAGCAACGTCGAGGGCAAAACCTTTCCAGCCTTGATTGAGAGCACCATCCGCATCAGGTCTCGCCAATGGGTCTCAATCAGCTTCCAGTCAATGACACCCTTGAATAAAGGCTCCAGATAGTCATACTTTGCACGGCTTGCCATTTGCTCACAGACGGACCCTTAGAATGTCCCCTAAAGCCAATTGCTCTAGCCATGACCAGTTGCCAAAACCTAAACGCCTCCCGTTCATGATTGCCTGCTTAGGCCTGAAGTTATACGTTAATAAGCCTGTTCGTAGATGCGATCGCAACCATCAGTCATCCACATTTGGATCAAGCGTTCAGAAAGCCAGTATCTGCAAAGCAGTCTGAACTGAGAGAGAACCGGCACAAACTAGACACTCTTTACTCTCTTTGACCGCGCTTAAGCCTTCTATTGTATAAACTCTTTGTCCTTCACTACCATGTCTAAGCCCTCTGCATCTTTCATCCAAAACAACAAACAGCTGATCAAGCCCTTGTATATCCTGCTAGCGATCGCTTTGGTAGAGGGCAGCGCCGCAATTCAGGCTCGACCGCTACTGGCTTCAACCCCTCCAGGAACGATCATGCAAGGTCAAGCCACGATGTCTTTTAAAGCTCCTGACAACCAGAGCGTGCGAAAGAGAATATCTAACAACGCAGAGCTAAAGGTCACGGAAGCCAATAATGCTCCTGTTAGGAGTACCCCAGCTCAAATTGTGATCTCAGATTCATTGTTTAATGCGGTCGGCGGGACTCAGCTAGAAGCCATTCAACAGACAGCCCAAAACCATAAGGGTCAAGCACTAGTGAAGTAAGACGCCAACAGCAACAACGTTAAGAGCAGGGAACTGTAACAGAATAGCGCAAGGATCGTTCTCCCCTCTCCCAACGTTGGGAGAGGGGAGAAAGGTGAGGGCCATATAGAGCATTCGCTCTTGCCTTGAAAGGAACCGCACTAACGATCATCACGGCCACAATGCACCTGAGTTTGCACCTAGACGATGTGCAAAAGTATTCGTGAAATTCTTAGTGTCTCTGGACTTCGTGTTGCGCATCAGAAATTTCTGTCTGATTACTCCCAGGCCATTACTGGGAGAAGCACTAAAAACGTTAAACACACCGGTGCTTATTTTATCGCACCAAAAGCATACAGAAAACATACATAAAAGCCACAAGATATACAAAAAATCAAGAGAATCTTGACTTAAGACGGGAATAATAAGTAGGCAAGAAATATTTTTTGCAGAATCTTAGACGACATCATACTGAAGCTATATGGGCAACAATTCTTTAGCTTTTATTTTCTCATAAATCATCAGTTGTTATATTTTTGAAAATATTTTTTGTTAGTCCTAAGATAATTTTTTCTTGATTTTTAACCATGAAATTTGCGTCCCCATTTCTTAGGCAAACGTCTCAATTTATCAAGCAGAGACTCAAACCCACCAAACATCGTAAAACACTCGGTTATTTGGCTGGAGTGGCCCTGACCTCTTTCGCAGCCTTCGGCACGGTGATGGCACCCGCACAGGCCCAAACTCGCAACTACACTCCTCGTCTTAAGGTTCAAGCCAGAGGTCGCACCACAATTTTCGGTAATGCCGTTACGACCTGCTCGACGGCTCCAGGCGCCTTCAACTCAGCAAACTGTGCAGCGGCCCGTAACGCTACAGTCACACCTGCCACTGCCAATAATGACTTCTTCATTGACTACATCGACATTGATGGAGATGCTTCCACCTTTAACTCTTCATCATCGACCTATACATTCCCTAGCGCGAATTCTGGGTTCAATATCGTTTGGGCAGGACTTTACTGGACTGGCGACACTAGTGCGGGTGGACAAGGTGGCAGTACAGCCCCAAGTGCAGCTTCACGCAGCCAGATGTCCTTTAAGGTGCCTGGTGGCATTTACCAGACAGTTCTTGCGGAGCAGCTAGATACTTCCGGTACTGCTGCAAGTACTCGCTATAGCGCTTTTGCTGACGTTACGACCTTAGTACGGCAGGGCGGAAGCGGCGAATACTTCGGAGCCAATATTCAAACAGGTAAAGGCACAGATCGTTATGGTGGATGGACCCTAATTGTCGTGTACGAAGATGATACAGAAGTTCTTCGTAACATGACCATCTTTGACGGGTACCTACCTGTTAGCGGTACTGACCGAACTGCCACTATCAGTGGCTTTTTAACGCCACAGGCTGGTCCTTTTGAAGCCGCGATGGGAGCATTTATTAGTGAAGGTGACGTCCGTTTCCAGCCAGATGAATTTCAGATCAATAACCAGGTTGTCTCCGATGCCAATAATCCGTCGAACAACTTTTTTAATAGCTCTAACTCACTATATGGTATAGGGATCAAGACAAATACCTCCGTTATTACCACTCCAGGTGGTCCAGTACTAGGCCCAATCAGTCGAAATCCTGATTATTCTAATCTCTTGGCACTGGATATAGATATTGTTGAAGCACTGGATACCAGTGGTGACCCTATTATTCCAAATGGTGCAACGTCAGCTGACCTAAAATTTACGACGACGGGAGATGTTTACTATCCCACTGCATTCTTCTTTAGCGTTCAGGTCTTTCAACCTGTACTAGACCAAAACTTTACTAAGACGGTTACAGATATTAATGGTGGTGATGTTTTTCCCGGTGATGTTCTGGAATATACGATTACTTACCAAAATACAGGTAACGATAATGCAACTGATGCCATTCTGACCGATGATATTCCTACCAACACAACTTACGAGCCTGACTCTCTACAAATAATTACAGATCCTGACCCAACGTTTACGACTCCAGATGCCCCCTCAGATGCCCCTAATGATGATCGGGCTGAGTTTGATAGCGCGAATAACCGTGTTGTCTTCAGAACCGGAGTTGGGGCTGGTATTCTCAATGGTGGCGTTGTCCCCTTTGATGATCCTAATGTTCCTGGAGCTGTGGACGATACGGTTGTGGTGAAATTCAGAGTTAGGGTTGATTCAGGAATTTCTAGCTTCCCGACCACCATTTCTAATCAGGCTGATATTGACTACAGGGGTGAGTTCTCAGGTATACCCTTTTCCGGTATGAGTGATGATCCTGGTACAGCGGCTCAGAGCGACCCCACTGATGTTATCGTCAGTGAGCCTCAAGATCCGAATTTGCTACTGGTCAAACGCATCACTCGAGTCAACGGCACCGCAACCAATGGCAGCACCGATCTCGCGGCCTATGTTGAAGACGCAGATTATCCCTACGATGACAACACACTGGAACCCAGCCTGACTGGAAACGCGCAGTTCCCCACTCCTGATACCGAAAACTGGCCCAATACCACCGGTAGTACTAGCAGTACTTTTCTGATCGGGGGCCGTGAAGGGGGAACAACCCGCCCTGATGATGAAGTGGAATACACCATCTACTTCCTGTCAACTGGCGATGTGGATGCATCAGATGTTGAACTCTGCGACAAGGTTCCAGATTTCCAGACGTTTGTCTCAGATGCCTATAATTCTGTGCCTGCTGCAACTGGCGGTGGGGTCGGTGCCAATCGTGGCATTTTAGTGGAGTATAACGGCAGCACGCTATCCTACTCAAATGATGATGACGGTGATACCGCACGGTTTTATCCATCCGGTGAAACACTGCCTTCTGCCTGCGATGGTGCAGCAGCCCAAACCGAAGATAACGGGGCCATTGTAGTGAATCTGGGAAATTTGCCCAAGGCCAATAGTTCAGGTGATCCTGCGACGTCCTACGGCTTGGTCCGCTTTCGAGCCAAGGTTAAATAGGGGCAGCATTTGAAGACGACCCAGTACACGCAGTACGGATTGTCGCTTGACTCATTCCATCTCAAGAGAGCTTTCCTTTACCAAATATTAGTTCCCATCAGTTGAGTATAGTTCTACTTCTAAGCAGTGAACTGAGTCCGTGGGCGCTCCCTGCCGTGGCCCAGACGCTATCAGTTGTCGAGAGTCCAGATATGAATGCAGCTTTTTGCAGCTTTCAGGGGAGGGAGACGCGGTTTCTGGGGCGACCGTCACGGTAGTGGAATCGAATCAGGTTAGGACTACCACCATTAGAGTCGCGGATCGCCTTCTTGCCAGTATTACCAGTGACAACATTGATGCTCAAAATAATGGTGACGCTGGTTGGATGCCACGTTTAAACCTCTCACCAATGGAGAAAACAATAGAATCTGGGTAGCTCTGCCATATTCTCGGGAATGATCCGCTCTTAGACGAAGGTGCGGTAGCTTGTATCAAAAAGTTCTACGGTGGCTGGACAAGTTATACAAAATAGACGAGATCATGGATGCGATCGCAACCCTTCCCCTAGCAGTATAGATTTATGGACAAGATTCAAAGCGCTCTTCCAACACCAAAGCATTAAATCTCCCACTTCTATGCTGCTGGTTCGCTACGACTCTAGAACGCAAAATCTTGGCCGTAAGGCCCCAGGCCATTGCAAACGAACAGGTCACGAGGGAACTACAACTACCCCTGCTAGTTTCCCTCAAGACCATGCTTCTCTCCGTAGACCCACGGGTTAAATTTGCCAGTTAAGGCAAAAAGATCCGTAGTTTTAAGGAGGTTGAAATCAGTAGAGTATGGCAAGCATTTGCCGTATAGGTGAAACGCCGATAAAGATCGGTAGTTTTCACGATTGCGACTCCTCACAAAATAGCGATACTCAATATAGTTATCAGCATGATGACGGTCATAATCAGTGCTGCCTACGATCAATTCGAGACCCAATTTGGGTGTCCTAGAGATACAGGGGGTGCAGATTTGGCTGCAGAGTCTCGTACTCGCAGCAGACAAACTGCAATAAGCTGCCTTGCATTAAGGCGGTAGCTGGCATAAAGCTGCAGATTAAGCACTACGGGATAAACCCATTCTCTAGCAAGAATGGGCACGTTCATAGTGGCTAACATTTGGCATTGAGCCACAGTCGAGAACATCAAAGACCCTTTTGAAATAGCATTTTAGCCTCCTATATATAGGTAATTTATTACCTACATAATTCTCTAATGCCAGCATTACTGTCTCTTTGGAACTAACCCTCAATTCTTGAATTATCAGGTCATAATGAAGTCATTATTTAAGCAGACCCTTCAGAATAGTAAAAGTATTGTCGGGTTAGATCATAATCGCTATAATCTTGTTCACGATCGGCCCCAGACCAATAGCAGAGGGCGACTTGCTTCTACACTTTCAAGTCTTGGTCTTGGAGCCATTATCTTATTAGCTTCAGCTATTCCTGCCTGGGGTGAAGGTTCTCAACAGCTCGGCAGAGGTGACCAAGGACTCAACGTTTTCCTGTTTGAATACAATGCTGCTAACGGCTTTATTCAAGGTACCAACAGAGGGATTCAAGTCAATGTAGAAAACCCTGGTGACGTTATCAACGTTTCTCTCTGCGGTTGGTCTTTAACAGACACTACTGCTATCCGAGTGTTTCGCCCTTCGGGTGCACCGCTTGACTACAACAACCAAGTGGCAGCCGGGTCACCTGGTTTCTTCGATAGTGCTGTCACTGCTTGGCGTTTAGCTGGGAGCAATGCACAAACTGCGTCCCAAGCCACGCTTTGCAACAACCAAGATAATCCTGATAGTGCAGTAGGCAATTTGACGACCCCCGTTCGTTTCATTGCGTCGGAAGCAGGCACCTATGAAATTAATTTGTTTAACACTAGCCAAGGGAACGGTGGTGGTAGCAACAACGTTTTTACCTACTTTGATATAACCGTTACCTCCTCTGCCTCCGTTAATCCCGATCCCAATGCAGATAATGGACAAATTTGGGCCACAAGTTGGGCATTCAATGCAGGCAACACCTTCTTCGCACCAGGGGGTTACGACGCTGACCTTTATATCAGAACCCCGGGGGGACGGCCTAACACAGAGTTTATTTGGCAGCTCGATCTCAATAACTTTGCCCCCCAGCGCCATGAGATCGTGGCCAATAGCATTGGCCTTAACCCACCCAATTCCCGTACCAGTGCATTAGGCAGTTCCGGTGCATCTTTTGCAAGAGAATTCCCGATCTACTTGGCTCCACCAAATTCAAGTTCAGCCGTACTGCCGGTCTTACCAGAGCCAGCATCACCGAATCTGACTAATCTGCGATTTTTTGATAATAACAGCCAAGATAATTCAATTTCTCCCAATTCAACAACCAACGTTCAAGATTCAGGTTTCTTCCAATTTGATCTAGACGTTGCGGGTACTTACAGAATCATCATTGACACCAACGATAATAGAAGCTTTGATAACGGCGATCGCGTTTTATTTGGGAGTGCCACTGCAGGAGCTAACGCTGTCGAGTGGGATGGGCGGGGCATCAATGCTGCTGTCTTGCCATCAGGAACCTACCCCGCACAAGTGAGTATTGGCCTGGGAGAGTATCACTTCGTTGCTTTTGATGCAGAGACAAGTGGAGGAGGGACCAATAACGGCCTAGCCATTTGGGACGCCAATGGTTCTAACCCCCGAACACCTGTGTTGAATCATTGGGACGACAGTCCAATCGCTGGTACTCGCAATCTGGTCGGTGCTTTGTCTAATACGCCTGCAGGCCGCCATACTTGGGGCAATTTCAGCAGTGGCGGAATTGGCAACACCAACTTCATCGACACTTGGGTCTTTGGCAACATTCAAGATCAAGAAACGCAGACGATCATTGCTGACACCGACGATAACGATTTTGGTGATGCCCCTGATACCTATGGCACTGATACAGATATTACCGTTGGGGGTATTCCTGCCAGTCACCTCATTAGCGCAAACCTCCACCTAGGGACGGTTGCTCCTGATCTAGAGGCAGATGGTCAGCCTACCAGTAATGCCGATGGCGATGATAACAATGGCACAGCCCCTGATGACGAAGAGGGGGTTAATTTTATTGGCAATTCAACGAGCTATAGCGCAACGGTCAGGGTGACCAATACAACGGGCGAAGATGCCTATTTAGCCGGTTGGATCGATTTTAATCAGGATGGAACGTTTCAAGCGAGTGAAGGCGTCGTTGCCACAGTTGCAGATAACGACACGACAGCAACACTCACCTGGACAAACTTAAGCGGATTGGCCGCAGGCGATACCTATTATGCTCGCCTGCGCATCAACGACGCGCCGTTAACCACAAGCGACTTCAACGGTGGCGGCAGTAATGGCGAAGTCGAAGACTATCAGGTAAGCGACCCTAACGTTCTTTTGGTGAAGCGGATCACGGCCATCAATAACACCCAGCTCACCGATGTGGAAGATGGGGGAACATCCACCGACGCGGATAACCACCCCTTTTGGCCTGCGAATTATCTGGTCGGCCAGATTGATGCCGGTACGGTCCAGCCTGGAGATGATGTTGAATACACCGTCTACTTTTTGAATACCGGTAGTTCCGCGGCAGAGGGCGTACGATTTTGCGATCGCATCCAACCCGAAGAAGCGCTCAAGCTAGCCGCCTACGGTGGCCCAGACCCAGACGTACAGGTTCGTCTGGGCACCAGCGCCACTCTTGATCTAAGCGCCGCCAATGATGCAGCGGATCGCACCCAATTCGTTGCGGGAGGTACTACCCTCCCCGCCACCTGTAACCTCCAGGGAGCCAACGCCAACGGCACCCTCATCTTTGACATCACTGGGGCCGCCAATACCGGCCTGCCGAACCTAACGCTTTTTCCTGGCTCTACGGGGCAAGGACAGCCGAATAATGCCTACGGATTCTTTCGCTACACCACCACCATTAATCAATAGCCACCTTCTCTGCCCCCTCTCTATTAGCTCCCTACCCGCCTTGAGAACCCACTATGTTTGAGCGTCACACCCACCCTAAAAGAAAACAGACCCAACGATTGACGTTGCCCCTCAAACTTCTGTTGGCAGTCCTCTTTACCGGCGGCAACTGGCTACCCGCGCTCTCCGTGTTGGCCGCACCCCCTGCTCCTGGCACCGTGATTAGGAACCAAGCCACCGGCAGTTTCGTAAATCCCGTTGACAGTTCCACCACCAATATCGAATCCAATGAGGTTGTGGTCCGAGTCGCTGAGGTTGCGGGCATCACCGTCTCTAGCAGCACCACACCCACTGAAGCCCCCAGCAATGTATCAGGCGCGGGTTCTCAGCAGGGGAATGGAGTCATCAATCCCGGTGATGTCGTGTACTTTACCTACACCATCACCAATATCGGCAATGACCCTACCCAATTCTTTATTCCGGGCGCCCCCTCTGCCGTCACCAACGGGGCACTGCAGGGAAACATCGAAATTATTGGCTTTGACCCCGATGGCGCTGGCTCCACTGCAGCCACAGATTTGAGCAGCTCCCCCGTCACCATCCCTACAGCAGGAGCCACCACCGGAGCACTGACGATTCCTGGGTTAACCGGTGGGTCACTCCCTGCAAGTGGTGTTCTGACGGTGCGAGTGCCGATCAAAGTCAGCACGAGCGCCAGTATGGGCGATCAGGTCACCATTGTGTTAGGAGATACCACCCCCACCGATCAGCAGAACCAGCCCTTCGTTGATGGCGGCAACAATCGCGATCTTTACACACAGGATAATTCTGGTACCGACAACGGCGATGCCAATGGCGACCCCATCAACGGCGATGCCACAAACCATCGTCAAGAAGCAAGTGCCAGCCAACAGGCCACGGTGAACGAAACCATCGATTTTGGCGACGCCCCTGACACCTATGGCGATGCCAGCCACGAAGTCACAGCCCTCTATCTCGGCAGCGTTGCGCCTGACGGTGAAGCCGATACTCAGCCGGGGCCTGGGGCCGATGGCGATGATAATAACGGCACAGATGATGAAGATGGAGTGACCTCATTCCCAGCTCTCGATGAGACAACGACGGCCTATAGCCTGACGGCTACCATCAACAACGGCAGCAGCAATCCGGCCAATGTCTTTGCCTGGATCGACTTTGATCGCGATGGCCAGTTCGATGAAGATGAACGGGCGACGGTTGACAGTGACACAATTGCTCTCGACGGCAGTGGTCAGGTGCCCAGCAATACGAACGGCACAGTGAAGCTGAAATGGAGCAGTATTGGCAGCAACGGTCTCGATATCCAGGACGGAGCCAGCTATGTGCGCGTCCGGGTCACCCAAGATGACCTTGATGTGAATACGAACGAGACGACGAATCAAGATGATGCCTCAGTGGGGGCCGCCAGCGATGGTGAGGTGGAAGACTATGCAGTTGCGATCGCAGCGGCCTCTACCCCCGTGGGTCCGGCTTGTATTGCACAGGCAAACACAACCTTCAATAGCGCCAACTTCCCGCTCAACCAAGCCCTGCAAGGCTCCACAATACCGCTCCCAACGCCGCTCACATTTAACAACGGCAGCCTCAGCTTCAATACCGAGCTGAGTGGCAGTGCGGCCTTTAACGCCGGCATCCAGGTCCAAAACGATCCGGCTCCTGGCTTTGGCCCTCACCTGTTTGTCCAGAGCAACAATTCCAATAGCTTTCTCAACACCAATAATCAGGCGACGTACGTTTTTTCCTTCCCCACCCCCGTCACTGACTTTGCGATGGTGGCAGGTGGCTTGAACAATGACGATGGCACCTATATCATCGCCACGCTTCGAGGCGTTCCGGTGCAGATCACGGCGGCAAACTTCAGTAATTTAAGTACCGGCATGTCGTTCAGAGATGAGGATGGGGATGGCCAAAGTGATACGGTCGTGAGCCAAAATCAGGACAACGATCCGGGCGTAATCACCAATACCTACAACCTATCCATCCCTGGCCCCATCGATGAGATTAGGGTGGTCACGGGCAAAGAAGATAACAACGGTGGGAACGTTACCCTGGGCTTTCTTTCAATTGAGTATTGTGCCGATCCTGACTATGGCGATGCCCCGCTCACTTATGACGACACAACAGGGGATGGCACCCTAAACAGCAGTGATACTCCCGCCCAGCACACCATTTCTAGCACTCTGCACTTGGGCGCGACCCGACCTGATGCTGAAGCCGCTCCCCAGAGTTCAGCTGCAGCCAACGGTGATGACGCAGTCAATACTCCGGCAGTGGACGATGAAGATGGCATTACCACTTTCCCTGTCCTTGAGCAGACAGACACCAGCTATAGCTTGACAACGACTGTCAACAACACCAACAACGTGCCTGCGAACGTCTACGCCTGGATCGACTTTGATCGGGATGGCGAATTTGACGAGGACGAACGAGCGGCTGACGCGACCGTTGCGGCCAACAGTACGAATGCCCCAGTGAATTTAAGCTGGAGCAATATCGGTAGCTCTGGTCCTGATATCACCGCAGGTGCAAGTTATGTTCGCGTCAGAGTGACGACAGAAGATCTTGATTCAAGTGCCGACACGACCAATCGCGATGATGCATCGGTGGGTTCTGCCCTTGATGGCGAGGTGGAAGATTATGGAGTCACTATTACAGCAGCGGCCGCGAATGATCCCAATCTGCTGCTGGTGAAGCGAATCACCCGCGTTAATGGTCAAACGACCAATGGCAGCACTGACCTTGATGTATACGTCAATGCCCCTGACTATCCCTATGATGACAATGATTTAGACAATCCAGCGCCGAACCCGATTGATACAGAGAACTGGCCCAATACCCCTAACAGCAACACTAGCGGCTTTTTGAGAGGGCAGACGAATGGGGGTGAAACCCAGCCCGGCGATGAGGTTGAATATACAATCTATTTTCTTTCGGATGGAAGCCAAGATGCAGAGGATGTGCAGTTTTGCGATCGCATCCCCAATTCCCAAACCTTTGTCCCCGATACCTTCAATGCAGTCACGCCAGCACCCGGGGGCGGCGCGGGTGCCAATCGCGGCATTCTTGTGGAGTACGACGGCGATACATTCTCCTTCTCTAACGATAATGATGGCGATACCGCGCAGTTCTTCCCGCCAGGAGCAGTACTGCCAGATGTCTGCAGTAACGTGCCCAATCAATCTGAAGATAATGGCGCAGTGGTCGTCAATCTTGGGACGATCCCCCATGCCAACAGCCCAGGTACCCCTAACGATTCCTTTGGCCTCATCCGCTTCCGGGCCGTTGTCAAATAAGAGCGGTAATAAATCTCAAGAACGCGGGACTTGACGCTTAAAGCCCGCAATGACCGCCATTGTGCGGCGAAATGCTCAATCCGCTGTCGTAGGGAAAATTGTAGAATACTGACACCCTCTCACGGTCGGTAAATCAGTATGGGCTTTAGTGAAGATTTTGAACTCCTGTTGCGGGCCAGATATCCGCTGATTTATATTCCGACCCAAGAAGAAGAGCGGGCGGAGGTTGCGATCGCAACCTCCGCCAAAAAACAGGGCAATCGCGCTATTTACACCTGGGATTTTGTCGATGGCTACCAGGGCAACCCCACCGATGACGGTTTTGCCCGACGCAATCCTTTACAAGCCCTCGATCTGATCAATAAGCTCCCGACTAGCGCCCCCGCCATTTTTATCCTGCGGGACTTCCATCGCTTTCTCGATGATGTTGCAGTGTCTCGCAAGCTGCGTAACCTCGCCCGAGAGCTGAAGTCCCAGCCGAAAAACATTGTGCTGCTTTCCAGTGAGCTAGTCATTCCCACCGATCTGAGTGAAGCGCTCAATGTCCTCGACTTCCCGTTGCCCAATGCGGCGGAAATCGGGAAAGAGGTCGAGCAGCTTTTAACGGCTACGAACAGCCGTCTTGAAGGTAAGGCGTTAGATGATCTCGTCAGATCCTGCCAAGGGCTTTCGATGGAGCGGATTCGGCGGGTTTTATCACGTGCGATCGCAACCCACGGCCAAGTCAGCGCCGACGATGTAGACCTGATCCTCGAAGAAAAGCGCCAGACCATTCGGCAAACCCAGATCCTAGACTTCTACCCCGCCAAAGAGAACATCTCTGACATTGGGGGACTCGACAACCTCAAAGACTGGCTACTGCGACGCGGCGGCGCTTTCTCAGAACGAGCCCGACAGTACGGCCTACCACACCCTCGGGGCCTCCTATTGGCAGGCATTCAAGGCACAGGGAAATCGTTGACCGCAAAGGCCATCTCCCACCACTGGCACTTGCCTCTTTTGCGGCTAGACGTGGGGCGTCTGTTTGCGGGCCTCGTCGGGGAATCCGAATCTCGGACCCGGCAAATGATTCAGCTTGCCGAAGCCCTAGCCCCCTGCATCCTTTGGATTGACGAAATTGACAAAGCCTTTGCCGGTTTTGAAGGTCGGGGGGATTCGGGTACCACAAGCCGCGTCTTCGGCACCTTTATTACCTGGCTTGCAGAGAAGCAGTCCCCCGTATTTGTGGTGGCAACCGCCAACAACATTCAGTCCCTCCCTCCCGAAATCCTGCGGAAGGGCCGCTTTGATGAAGTCTTTTTTGTAGGCTTGCCCACCACCGAAGAGCGTCAAGATATTTTTTCAGTGCATCTATCGCGGCTGCGCCCCCATAACTTATCAATCTACGATTTAGAGCGGCTGGCCTACGAAACCCCCGATTTTTCTGGGGCTGAAATTGAGCAGTGTTTAATCGAAGCCATGCATCTGGGCTTCAGTCAAAACCGGGACTTCACCACCGACGATATTCTCGAATCAGCCAGCCAAATTATCCCGCTGGCGCGCACGGCTCAGGAGCAGGTGCAGTTCCTGCAAGAATGGGCTGCATCAGGGAAAGCGCGGCTGGCGTCCAAGCATAGTACACTGAGTTTGCGTATTCAGCGTCAGCTCCAGCAGCCTGACTAGCGCCTGCTCAATGTCTGCTCCTGTCCGAACTCTATGAACTGGTCAAAACTCGCCCAACTGATTCTCGGTGTGTTCTTAGGGTTGGCATTCATTGCAGGGGGGTTGACAATCGCAGGCTACTTCTACTTTAGTCAGTTTTCAAAAGCGCCACCAAAGCCCACTTTTCCCAATGACGACAAGGCCGCCGTCACGCCCAAAATTGCCGCCTATGAGGCAACAGTCTCCTATCAAAACGGCCTGTTTTTGCGGCCTGCTCCCAGCACCGATGCCAAGGCCATAACTGTTTTAGACTATCGCCAGCCCCTCAGGGTTGTTGATATCTCAAGCGATAAAAAATGGCAGAAGGTAGAACTAGACATAGAGAAAGATGATAAAACGCAATCCTTGGTCGGCTGGATTGGCGTCGACAATATTGAGAGAGTAGAGTCAGGTCGTTCTGACGAGTAAGTGTAGAGACTCAAGTTAAAGCTATGGCTGCGGTGTATTCATCGGTTGCGGATCCAGCAACGGTTCAACGGGTTGGCGTCATCGGCGGTGGACAACTGGCCTGGATGATGGCAAAAGCCGCTGCGGACCTCGGCATTGAGCTATCGGTGCAGACACCGAACAAGACAGACCCTGCGATCGCAAACTTTTCCCATCCCTCCGGTCACCCCGTTTTTGCCGCGGTCGATGACGCGAAGGCCACAGCCGAGCTGGCCCAACACTGCCAGGTGATCACCTTTGAAAACGAATTTGTCGATCTAGAAGCCCTCAGCCAGCTTGCGACCCAAGGCATTTGCTTTCGGCCTGCCCTAACCGCGCTGCAGCCTTTGCTGGATAAATATGAACAGCGCACCTATCTGCAAAAATTGGGCCTCCCCGTCCCGGCCTTTACGACGATTGGGCCCAGCACTGATATCAGCACCCTCGACTTTCCGCTGGTGGTGAAGTCGCGTCGCCACGGTTACGACGGCCAGGGCACGTTTATTTTGCATGATGCCGTGCAGCTTCAGGCTTTCTGGAATGACTTTCCAACGCCCCCCAGTCCTGAAGCCTTCATGGCTGAAGCATTTATTCCCTTCGAGCGAGAGCTGGCGATTGTTGCGGCTCGCTCGATCACGGGCGAGGTAGCTCTTTATCCGGTGATCGAAACCTATCAGCATCATCAGGTCTGTCACTGGGCAATGGCTCCGGTGGCCCTGGCTTCCGAGACCCAACAGCAGATCGAAAATGCAGCCACCACACTCCTCAATGATCTAGAGGCGGTAGGGATCTTCGGGATTGAACTCTTCTTAACCCCCGACGGCCAGATTCTCGTCAATGAGATCGCCCCCCGTACCCATAATTCCGGGCATCTCACGCTTGATGCCTGCGCAACGTCACAGTTTGAGCAGCATTTGCGGGCCGTTAGCGGGCTGCCTTTAGGAGACACTAGCTTAACGGCACCAGGGGCGATCATGATCAATCTCTTGGGCTATGAAGTGGCTGAGTATGACTACGGCCAAAAACGAGAGATGATGGCGACCTTCCCCAATACTTTTGTTCACTGGTATGGTAAGGCTAAGGCCCATCCAGGCCGGAAGTTGGGCCACGTCACCGCTCTGTTAGACAACCCCGATCGACAGCAGGCGCTGACAACAGCCAAGCGGATTGCGAATCTCTGGTATCGTCCTTAACGCCGACATTCTCAAGTTCTATGAGCAGTCTGGTTGCCCGCAACTATATCAAGCTTTCCATCGCTGCTGCCCTCGTGACCATGGGGCTAAAGTTTTGGGCCTACTTACTCACGGGTTCAGTGGGCCTATTCTCTGACGTTGCTGAATCAAGCGTTAACCTCATTGCTGCAGTGGTCGCCTTTTGGGCCTTGAATTTAGCCGCTCAGCCCCCAGACAGCGAACATACCTTCGGCCACTCCAAGGCGGAATATTTTTCTAGCGCTCTAGAGGGAGCGCTGATCGTACTCGCCGCCATCAGTATTGCGGTAGCCGCATCCCAGCGCTTGCTAAATCCTCAACCGGTCACTCGGGTGGAGTGGGGCTTGGTTCTCTCGCTGATCGCAGCAGCCATCAATGGTGGCGTGGCAGTAACGCTGCTGCGGGCCGGTCGGCGGCTGCGGTCTATTTCGTTGCGGGCTGACGGTCATCACCTACTTTCAGATGTATGGACATCGATCGGGGTGGTAATCGGACTGGTACTCGCAAAGCTAACCGGGTGGCTAATTTTGGACCCCTTGATTGCGTTACTGGTGGCAATTCATATTGCCTGGGTCGGCATTCATCTTTTGCGCGAGACGTTTTCGGGCTTAATGGATACAGCGTTACCCGAAACGGAGCAGGCGATTATTCATGAGACCTTAGCCACCTATAAAGAACGAGGCATTCAGTTTCATGCATTGCGAACGCGGGTGGCGGGGGCGCGCAACTTCGTCGCCCTCCATGTTTTGGTGCCGGGGAACTGGACAGTGCAGCAGGGCCATGAGCTTTGTGATGAGCTGGAGATTCACATTAACCAAGAGCTACCAGGGACAGATGTGATGACACATCTAGAACCCATTGAAGATCCGGCCTCTTGGGCAGATGAAGAACGCGATCGCATCCATCATCAGTCTCTGGGCTGAGTTATCCCACTAAAATCCTGATGCTGCGGCTGATCCAGACTATATACATAGAACAATGAACGTCACAGCATTTAAACCTACATTCCGCAGGTAGTGTAAATTTCGGATAATGAAGCAGTGCAAGCTTCATAGAGTTTTTCCAGATGTCAGAACTTCAGGTCGAAACGTTGGACCATCTAGGCTTAGTAGCCGGTGTCATTGA
>NZ_PQWO01000040.1 GCF_003231495.1 Acaryochloris thomasi RCC1774 | reverse complement strand
GATGAGATTGCATTGCAGTACTTCGACGATTATTCGGGCATCGCCTATCTTTGTGATGCAGAGGTGCTGAGCGCGCACAAGTTCTGTGGACCAGACGGCTGCTGAATTGAGATGACGCAAATCTAAAAAGCCGGGGCATGACCCCGGCTTTTGATGGTTGTGTTTCGTGCCCGCAGGACGTTGACGCTGGTGAAGAAATCACTAGCTCAAGCCTACGGGCCGCGCAGCCATTGAATCTGTTATGGGTACATTCCCCGCGGCTTACAGCAAAGGGAGTAACTCGCAATCTCAGTCGTAGTTTTGAGTGAAACCTCTTTCATACCCCGTCTGCTTGCCGTGGGGCAGTTGATTGAAAAGGATTGAAGTATCTTGCATTTGCTGTTCAACCTCGGGGCGTAGTGGTTCATCGGCGGCCTTCACGAAGGGCAGCTCAGGGACCTTCGTTTTATGCAGCGCAACTAGATACGTTACTCAGTCCTCATTCTTTCTGTAGCCCCTGATGATCTATAGCTAAAGAACCTTTGCTAAACTTAATAGAATTTCAACTTTCGATAAGCCTTGATTGGGCATGGCTGCAATCGTCCCATTTATTGGCAAATCGTCTCTTTTGCTCCTTCACTTTTGGGTAACTCAGATATGACAGACTCCTCAACGCTGAAGCCTTTGACGCCCCAAGGACAAAACTCTGCGGTTCCGGCGTCCAATGGTCGCGTGGGGTCTACAAAGCCCAATATCCCGGCGGCGCTGTTGCCCACCGATCGCTTTGAACATCGCCACATTGGGCCTCAAGATGATGAAGTTGCTCAGATGCTTGAGCAAATGGGCTACGACAGCCTAGATGCACTTATTGATAAAGTTGTCCCAGCTCAGATTCGCATGAATCAGCCGTTGCAGCTTGATCAAGGGAAGGGTGAGCATGAGCTGATGCAGGAATTACGTGCGATCGCATCCCAAAACAAAATCTTCCGCTCCTACATCGGAATGGGGTACTCCGGCTGCATCACGCCCCCTGTCATTCTGCGGAATATTCTGGAGAACCCTGGTTGGTATACGCAATATACGCCGTACCAAGCTGAGATCGCCCAGGGGCGCTTAGAAGCCCTGCTCAACTTCCAAACCGTCATTAAAGATCTGACAGGTCTTGATATTGCCAATGCTTCTCTGCTAGATGAAGGCACTGCCGCTGCAGAAGCAATGGCGATGAGCTACAACGTCCAGAAGAAAAAAAACGCCACCACCTTTTTCGTTTCGGAACTGTGCCATCCGCAAACCATTGAGATTATTCACACCCGTGCTTTGCCTTTGGGCATTAGCGTTGTGGTTGGCGATCATCAGCAATTTAGCTTCCCAGAGGGCGAAACCTTTGGCGCACTGCTGCAGTATCCGGCCACGGATGGCTCGATTCAAGATTACAAAGAATTCATTGAACAGGCCCATGCCGCAGGCGCACTAGTCACCGTTGCTACCGACTTGCTGAGTCTGACGCTGTTAACGCCTCCCGGAGAGTTTGGAGCCGATATCGCAGTGGGTAATAGTCAGCGATTGGGTGTTCCCCTCGGTTACGGTGGTCCTCACGCCGCGTTCTTTGCGACAAAAGCCGCCTACCAGCGCAAAATTCCTGGACGGATTGTGGGCATGTCCCATGATGCTCAGGGTAAGGATGCGTTGCGGTTAGCGCTCCAGACCCGTGAACAGCATATCCGACGGGATAAGGCGACCAGCAATATTTGTACGGCTCAGGTTTTGCTAGCTGTCACCGCTAGCATGTATGCGGTCTACCACGGTCCTGCGGGGCTGAAGCAAATTGCAGAGCGAGTGCATTTGCTAACGGCGGTGTTGGCAGCGGGGCTGAAGAAGCTTGGCTTTGAGCTGGTGAGTGAACAATATTTCGATACGCTTCAGGTCCGGTTAGGAGACCTAGATGGAGAAGAGGTGGGGATGCGATCGCAATCCCATAAAATCAACCTCCGTCCTGTGGACGACAAGATCGTCGGCATTTCCCTCGACGAAACCACCACAGCTGCCGATATCCTAGATATCTTGAAAATCTTCAGTGATGATGCCCTCAGCCTAGAAGACCTTGCTGCCGCTGCAGTCACAAGCCTGCCCGAGAACCTGCAGCGCACCACTCCCTATTTAACCCATCCGGTCTTTAATCAACATCATTCTGAAACTGAACTCCTGCGCTACATGCAGCAACTTCAGAACAAAGACCTGTCGCTGACCACCTCCATGATTCCTCTCGGCTCTTGCACGATGAAGCTGAATGCAACATCCGAGATGCTGCCGGTAACTTGGCCCGAATTTGGTCAGATCCACCCCTTCGCACCTGTGGAGCAAACTCAGGGCTACCAGGAGCTATTTCAACAGCTTGAGGATTCCCTCGCTGAAATCACGGGCTTCGCAGGCATCTCTCTGCAGCCCAATGCTGGATCTCAGGGCGAATACTCGGGGCTACTTGTGATTCGCAAGTATCACGAGAGTCAGGACAACAGCCATCGCAAGATTTGTCTGATTCCTGACTCGGCCCACGGCACCAACCCTGCCAGTGCCGTCATGGCCGGGATGAAAGTTGTTGTGGTGGGCTGCGATGAGTTTGGCAACATCGACGTGGCTGATCTAAAACAAAAAGCCGAACAGCATCGGGATGACCTTGCGGCATTAATGGTCACCTACCCGTCTACCCACGGCGTCTTTGAAGAAGAGATTCAAGACATCTGCCAGGTTATACATGATTGCGGTGGTCAGGTATACATGGATGGGGCCAACATGAATGCCCAAGTGGGCCTCTGTCGCCCCGGTGATATTGGTGCAGACGTGTGCCACCTCAATCTCCATAAAACCTTCTGTATCCCCCACGGTGGTGGTGGTCCCGGTATGGGGCCGATTGGGGTTCAGTCTCATTTAGTACCGTTCTTGCCCACTCACCCCGTCATTCCAGTGGGTAGCAAAGAAGGCATCGGCGCAGTCTCTGCTGCCCCCTGGGGAAGCCCTAGCATTCTGCCTATTTCTTGGGTGTATATCTCACTGATGGGAGCTGAGGGACTGAAGAAAGCAACGGAAGTGGCGATTCTGAATGCAAACTATATTGCCCAACGCTTAGAGAAGCACTACCCAGTTTTGTTTAAGGGCAAAACGGGTTTGGTGGCCCACGAATGTATTTTGGATCTGCGCCAGTTGAAGAAGACTGCAGGCATTGAAGTTGATGACATTGCCAAGCGCCTCATTGACTATGGATTTCATGCGCCGACGGTTTCCTGGCCAGTGCCGGGGACGATTATGGTGGAGCCGACAGAGAGCGAATCCAAGGCGGAACTCGATCGGTTTTGCGAGGCGATGATTTCGATTCGGGCTGAGATTGCAGAAATTGAATTGGGACAGTGCGATCGCACCGATAACCCGCTCAAGCACGCACCCCACACTGCCGAAGTCGTAATTGCAGACACCTGGGAGCATTCCTACTCCCGCGAACAGGCAGCTTATCCAGAACCTTGGGTTCGCGACGCGAAGTTCTGGCCTGCGGTGGGTCGGGTTGATAATGCGTTTGGCGATCGCAACTTAGTCTGCAGCTGTCCTTCAATGGATGCCTACGCCGATGAGTGAAGCCTCAGATTATAAGCCTTGGGAGCATAAACCCTGGTGGTGCCAGCCCTGGTCAATTCTGCTGACGGGGTTCTCCGTTATCTTTGGCACTTGGTTCCTGAGCCACATTGTTTGGCTGACCATTTTGATCGCGATTCCGTTTTCAGCTTGGATGGGCTTCTTCGTGTTGTTATGGCCTTCCATGATGCGTCAGTACATGGCTGAAAACTCAGCTAGAGAAATCGGAGGAACTGAGGTCTGAGGCTATCCCTCTGCTGTATCTAATGCAGCTCTAAACAGTGGAATTCAGAATTGTCTAAAAGTTCTTGAATTGCTTTTGCCCCAGATCGAATTAAACTCTCGATCTGTCTTGTCGGTGCATTGCCACAGCGAAGCCATACTACCTTGGGCGGAGAGCCGTATAGCCGACTTCTTTCAGCAAAATCTGCATCCTGAGTCACAATGCAAAAGCCATGAAGCTTAGCGAATTCCCAAATCTTTGTATCCGTCTTTTCGGCTAATTCATGAAACTGCACATGGCTAGCGTCTGGGAAAATATCAGCTAAACGAGTAGACAGCTTTCGGCTCAGATTTTGGTCAAATAGCAGTTTCAAGCAGCACTCACCGAAGCCACAACGCGGTGATCGCGATCTGCTGCAAACTCTAGGCAGGCTCTAATATCTGTCTCTGTCAACTCAGGGAAATCATCAATGATTTCAGCTTGCGACATACCTGTGGCCAGCCACCCCAGGACATCGTAGACAGTAATTCGCATCCGACGGATACAGGGTTTTCCACCTCGTTTGTCTGGCTCAATAGTGATGATGTCACGGTAGTTCATAAGAGAGTCAGTGGCTAACCTACTTATTTAGTCTAGGTCTGCATAACTCTTCTCCGCAATGAATCGATAGAAAGCCACATGCTGCTACCGCCTAGGGTGGAATGACAAACGATATTCTCAAAGACCAAGTATTTGAAGCCGAAGAAGAAGCGATGGAGAACGAACCAGATGTGGTGGCAGAAGTCTCCGATGCCCGTCATGCCTACGAAACAGGAGACTATCAAACTATTGAGGAATATAGAACTAGAAGATCGCAGTCTGCTTCATGACTCATTAAGTTATCATTTCTAAACTCACTCGTTCAAAAGCAACTAAATTGATGACACCAGGATTGATCTGGTCATGAAAGATGTTCTCAAACAACGGATCTTGAAAGAGATTGACCTGTGACTCAAGGTGAATTTTCACAATGTTGAAGACGTATTTTGAGCATGGTGCACCTTTGGGTAATGTCATCCCAATCTTGATTCTGAATGCTGAGCTGAGGAAACAGACTACTCGATAAGCCCACCGCGATCGCACCCGCTTCAATAAAACCCATCGCATTCTCCAACGTCACGCCCCCCGTAGGGATTAGCGGAATCTGACCCAACGGTCCTTGTATACTGTGTATATAATTGCAGCCCCCCACCGACTGTACAGGGAATACCTTCACGCAGGTGGCCCCCGCCTGCCACGCCGTGACAATCTCGGTCGGCGTTAGCGCCCCTGAAATCATTGGGATATTGTGTGATCGCGCCATCGCGATTAGGTCAGGGTTCGTGTGAGGGCTAAAACAGAATTGAATACCGGATGCGATCGCATCCCTCAACCCAGCCCGATCCATAATTGTCCCCACCCCAATCTGACAGTGGGGTAGTTCTTTTCGTAGGGTCTCAATTAACACTGGAGCCTGATCACTATTCCAGGCAATTTCGATCAGCTCTAACCCCGAAGCTGCGACAGCCCTCGCCATCTGCAGCCCTAAGGATAATTCAGGCGCACGAATCACCGCAAACGCCCGCTGCTGTTGCACCAGATCTAGCCAAGCCAAAGCTAACTGCCTAAAGAGAGCTTGCTGTGAACGATGTTCGTTCCCCAGCCTAGAAAGTTAGCTCCAAGATTTAGGCTGTCTCCTCCCAGAATTGTGGGGCCGGAGGGGCGAGTGCAATCTCTATCGATTCGCATACAGCGCCATCGGCTCTTTAATAAACAGAATATAAAGCTGCTTAAACGTAGACTTCAGAACTCTGGGCGCTCCAAAATCAATCGGCATCATCTTCTCAGGCAGCTTCCAGCCCTCAACTCGCAGCTCCTCAGCAGTGCAGTAAGGGAAACTTAGCTCTTCCAAACTGGGGCCAAAGCCTAACCGCTCAGCCGCCGCAATCGTGGGTACCGACAGCGGATCCACCTGCAGAATATCCATTAAAGCTCGGTCTAAGGCAAACACATTGCGAGCTGCGCCTAAAATCCCTAATTCCCTGGGTTCGCCACCGCTAGGCCCATTGCCCTCATGACCAACAATGCCGTCTAGAATCGTGAGATTAGGTGCGATCGCACGTGCTGTTTCCACCAGCATCTCGCCAAATCGGTTGGCATCTTTGCCCGCCTCTAAGTGCCACCAAGCCTTCATCTTGCCCGGAACGCAGCCAAATAGATTTTTGACGCCCATCGTCATCGTGAGCTGCATGTGAGACTTGACCTTCGGCAGGTTAATTACTACATCCGCCTCCATTGCTTCTTGAGATAGACGCAGATGGTCGAAGGAATTGCCCAGCGCCTCATATCGCTGACCGTGGAACTCCACAATGGGAATATCCAACTCCTCCAAGAACGGTAGGTAGCCATTCACTTTTGCCACGCCTCGGGCGCTGCCAAAGGCAGGACTATCCCCCAAGAACGGCTTGCCCCCGGCGTCCTTGACCATCTTGGCAACGCAGTAGACTATCTCAGGACGGGTAATGCACTCCTTACTCGGTCGAGAACCCGTCAACAGATTGGGTTTTAGCAACACGCGATAACCCGGTTTAACCAGGGTCTCAATCCCTCCAAAAGGCTCTAGCAGTTGATGCAGCTTGGCCTGCAGAAGGTTGCGATCGTAGGAGGTTGCCCGCAGGAGGCTAACAGGAATAGTCATAGGGCAGCTTGTTTACAGGTGAACAATTGAGCTATGAAGAGCTACTATCGGCTGCGTCCGAGGTCGCGTCGGTTGTCTCTGCCGCTGGCGTCTCGGCAGGCTCAGGCTTGTCCTCAGCTTTGGTGGCTTCAGCTTTTGCCTTCTCGGCCTTTTCCGCCTCGGCCTGCTCACGACGTTTGCGATCTGCCGCGATATTATCTGCAATTGCCTGCTGTGTCTGCACCATCTTATCTAGATTAGCGCGATAGAGCTCAATGTCTTGCAGAACCTTGTTCTCTGGTAGTTTGAGAGATTCACTGAGGGTGTGCAAAATTTCTTTTAGACGTGTTTCATCCTTCAGTACCTCAGCATCTGCTAGCTGTAGACTCGTCAGCAAGCCAACGCCAAAGAGACGGCTATACTTAAATTTCTCATTTTGAGACATCGAGCTAAGCTGACCCTGCAGGTCGCTCCCACCGGAAGGTGTTGATGTCGTCATTAACTCTAGTAGCTCATCCAAAGACTTAGACTCAGCAAACTGTTTCATTTGCTCAGCATCTTGGCGATACTTTGCAGGGTCGGCATCTTGGGCGCGACAAATAGCTTCGAAAATCGTTGTGCGGTCTGCTTCAGGCGTATAGCCCTCCATAAAGGAGTCATAGGTGGTGACGACCCCAAGCGCAAAGATTGGATCTTCACGGAAGTCTTCATTAACGCGCAATAGATGCATCTCCACCATCACCTCTTCAACAACCCGTCGATAGATGGAATTGACGGGGCGAGTGTGGATTGAATAGAAAGCTCGTTTGGTATCAGAGACGGTACGGAGATTATTCACAATTTAAAAGCTGGATTTCTGCAATGCAACTGGACTATATAGCGGTACGCGTACTGATTAGGAGATTAAAATGTCTGAACCCATCTGTGCTAGAGAAGGGCTGTCCTAACTCAGCCGGGTACTGCTATATCAATTATGTCAGTATTGGTCAGTCTAAGGGAAATCTCGGCACACTCAACATCCCAATACTGTGAATCTTGCTTTGGTCTCTGCTTAATCATGCTCGCTGACAGAGAGCATATGTTGCACAATTCCTATACTTCATAGGCGTTAAGACATTAGGGTGAGATTCTCAAGTTAGGCCATATCTGCTCGAGGTTGCTACCGGCTTGAGTAAGGTTTTGGGCTATCCTCAATGGAACGGCATTAAGATGCGGATTTTACAATGGCAGATTCAACCTTTGCTTTCTTCCTTGGCTTTGCCTTTCTATGGATTATTTTGGGCACAGGGGCGCTGATCCTGCTGCTGAAGGCTGATGGTCAGGATGTCAAAATAGGCAAGCAGGGGCTACTAGTGGCTCTACCCATTGTGATTCCTTTTGTGCTGGCGCTTATTTTTGGGGCGATGTCCCTGTAGAAGGTCTCTAAATGCCTGACCTGAAATTTGCGCAGGACAAAGCTGAAGAAGATATCGCGGAAATTTATCCATCTCTTGGACTCAGGTTTTTGTTGGGACTGAAATATGAGGAATGCTCGATAGCATATTTTCTTTAAACTCAATCCCAAGTCGGGTGAGCTATTCAGGAGTCCAGAACTCCAAATCTTGAAATCGCCCGAAGTCTCTGTAATTGAGGGTCCACACTGAGCAGTCAAAACGTTGAGCAATTAATTAAGACTGCTGTATCTTCCAATGACCCTTTCCAATCTGTGAGTTGTCCCATCATTTGCGAGATGGCCTTAAAGTCAGCGAGGGTTATGGGAATAACCGTTGTCTTCATCATCTGCTGCAATACAGCTTGGGCCACTGCTGAGGATTCTCGCTGAGCCAAGAGTTTATAGACTTCAAAAACAATAGGCAAAGGCGTTATTAGCTCTATCTTTGCGTGAGCTAATTGAACGAAACCTTGCCGACAAAGTTGATGATCGGTGTCTTTACTAGATGCTAAGGCGTATAGCGGTCCTGCATCCAAAACAAGACGCAATTTTATGCCTAACATTTCTGGTTAGAGCAGAATTTCACGATTACTGTCATCGGTCAGTGGTGTATTTTGAGCAATACCGGCGATTTTCAGAAGCTCCGCCGCTGCATTTTCCTGCTGAAGGGTACTTTCAAGGGCTTCTTGCACAAGCGTAGACAGCGTTTTCTCTGGATGAACTTCAAGATATTTCTGAAGCTGCGCTTCTAGTTGATCGTTGAGGTAGACCGTTGTTTTGAGTGCCATAGGGCGGCTGCATACCTTTTACCTACCTCTATTATAGTCCTTCACTAGGACGAGTTCTCCATTCTCTAGCTCAAGCCGCCCATCTGTTTCAGGCTCATAGGTCCAATAGTGTGCTATTTTCCTGGCTCCTGGCCGAGGCTTGCCCTACTATCCCAAGCCACCCTTTCTTTGCTGCACTGTCAAAGGCATGATGACAGCAATCGTTAAAAAACATTAAGCTTAAAATAGCACCTCTGTTTCTGGCTAAAGGTATGGCGCGCATTGTTCTCATCGCTGGTTTTGAGTCTTTCAATAAAGATCTTTACTGTCAGGCTGCTGCATTAGCTCAGGCTCGGTGTCCTGATCTGGAAATCTGCGTGTTCAGCGATCGCGATATCAACACAGAGCCTGATCGCATCACCCACGTTCTGCAGGATGCTGACGTCTTCTTCGGGAGTCTGCTGTTTGACTACGATCAGGTGTTGTGGCTGCGAGAGAGAGTCCAGCATATCCCCATTCGCCTCGTGTTTGAGTCGGCTCTAGAACTGATGAGTCTGACCCAGATCGGCAAGTTTGTGATTGGCGATCAGCCCAAGGGAATGCCCAAGCCGGTTAAATTTATCCTGAGCAAATTCAGCAGTGGCAAAGAAGAAGACAAACTAGCGGGCTATATAAGTTTTTTGAAAGCTGGACCCAAGCTTTTAAAGTATGTCCCTGTCAAAAAAGTGCAGGATCTACGGAATTGGTTGATTATTTATGGCTACTGGAATGCCGGTGGTTCAGAGAACGTTGCCGCCATGTGCTGGACTCTAGCGGAGAAGTACTTAGGTTTAGAAATTGGCGAGATTCCTGCGCCCCAAGAGACACCGAACCTGGGCCTTTTGCACCCTGACTATGAAGGCTATTTTGAGTCTCCGCTGGAATATCTGAACTGGTTCCGACAACAGCGATGTCAGCTTAGTTCTCCTCAGTCACTCTCGGCTCAGTCTCCTGTGGTGGGTATTCTGCTTTACCGTAAGCATGTGATCACCAAGCAGCCCTACATCCCTCAACTGGTGCGTCGGTTTGAAGAAGCAGGTTTAATTCCACTGCCTATCTTTATTAATGGCGTTGAGGGGCATGTGGCCGTTCGCGATCTGTTGACCACGCCCTATGAGCAAGAGCAGCGTCAGCAGGGTAACCGTGCAATTAAGTCACTTTCTGATCAGGCGGCTTGCGTCGATGCCATTGTTTCCACCATTGGCTTTCCGCTTGTCGGTGGCCCTGCCGGGTCAATGGAGGCCGGACGCCAGGTTGAGGTTGCGAAGACAATTTTGACGGCTAAAAATATTCCCTATTTGGTGGCCGCTCCACTGTTGATTCAGGATATCCACTCTTGGACAAGGCAGGGGATTGGTGGTCTGCAAAGCGTTGTGCTTTATGCTTTGCCGGAGCTAGACGGTGCCATTGATACCATTCCTCTCGGTGGCTTAGTGGGCAACGACATTTATCTGGTGCCGGAGCGAGTGGACCGACTGACGGGCCGACTCAAGCGATGGATTTCTCTGCGCCAAACGCCAACGGCAGAGCGAAAATTAGCGATTATGCTATATGGCTTTCCGCCTGGATATGGAGCGACGGGGACGGCGGCGCTGCTGAATGTGCCGAAGTCTTTGCTGAAGCTGCTTCACTCTCTCAAGGAGCAGGGCTACACGGTGGGAGATGTGCCGGAAGACGGTGAGGCGTTGATTGATCAGGTACGGGAAGCAGATGCAGATGCGATCGCATCCACCACGTCAGGTCAACAAACAACCGTCAAAGCACAGACGTTAGAGAAATGGCTGGGCTATCTGCTCACCAAGAAAATTGAAAACCAATGGAACTCCCTTACCACTAGCGGTATTAAAACTCTAGGCGATGAATTCTTGCTTGGCGGCGTGCAGCTCGGCAATGTTTGGATCGGCGTCCAGCCCCCATTGGGGATCTCAGGTGATCCGATGCGGCTGATGTTTGAGCGCGATATGACGCCCCACCCGCAGTACGCCGCTTTTTATAAATGGCTTCAAAATGAGTTTCAGGCCGACGCCATGATCCACTTTGGGATGCACGGCACGGTGGAGTGGCTACCGGGTTCACCGCTTGGCAACACGGGCTATTCCTGGCCGGATGTGCTGCTGGGCGAGATTCCCCACATGTATGTCTATGCTGCCAATAATCCATCGGAGTCAATGCTGGCGAAGCGACGCGGCTATGGGGTTTTGGTCTCTCATAATGTGCCCCCCTATGGTCGAGCGGAACTCTACAAGGAACTGGCGGCGCTGCGAGAGCTGATTCAGGAGTACCGCGAAGATCCTGAGAAGAACTATGCGCTTAAAGAGGCGATCTGTAAAAAGATCGTTGATTCCGGCGTGGATGCAGACTGTCCCTTTGAAGAGGCGAAGAAGCTCGGGATTGCCTTTAGTCCTGAGAATGCCAATCTGTTCAGCGCGGATGCCTTTGGCCGTTATTTAGTGAAGCTTTACGCTTACTTGCAAGAGTTAGAGACGCGGCTGTTTTCTTCGGGACTGCACGTGTTGGGTGAGTCGCCTGATGCTGATCAATTAGGCAGCTATCTGCGGGCTTACTTCGGGGAGGAGCTGCCGGAAGATGCGATCGCATCCGTCGCCCAAGGCACTGAACCCGAGGAACTCTATACACAGTTCCAGCTCAACGGCAGCACTCCCAAGCTAGAAGAAGCAATTGAAATCCGAGCGCGATTAGCCCAGACCGGCGATGAACTCACGAACCTACTCCGGGGACTCAACGGCGAATATATTCCTCCGGCTCCGGGCGGAGACTTATTGAGAGATGGTCCTGGTGTGTTACCGACGGGTCGTAACATTCATGCCCTCGATCCCTACCGGATGCCGTCACCTGCTGCCTACGAGAGAGGCCGCGAGATTGCCCGCAAAATTATCGCCCAAAGTCTAGAAGAAAACGGTCACTATCCTGAAACCGTAGCCGTGATGCTCTGGGGCTTAGATGCCATCAAAACCCGAGGGGAGTCGCTGGGGATTTTGCTAGAACTAGTGGGCGCTAGACCGGTTAAAGAAGGGACAGGCCGGATTGTGAGATATGAGCTGATTCCCCTAGACGAGCTCGATCATCCCCGTATAGATGTGTTGGGCAACCTTTCTGGAATTTTTAGAGATAGCTTTGTCAACATTATTGAACTGCTTGATGACCTGTTTCAGCGAGCTGCTGCTGCTAATGAGCAGAAGATGCAAAACTACATTCGCAAGCATGCGCTAGAGCTGGAAGCAAAAGGGGTCGAGAATTCTTCTGCTCGTTTGTTCTCTAACCCATCTGGAGATTTTGGCTCGCTCGTGAACGATCGGGTCACCGATTCGAGCTGGGAGACCGGAGAAGAGTTGGGGGATACTTGGCGCGATCGCAACTCTTTCAGCTACGGTCGCCAAGATAAGGGCCAAGCCCGACCCGAAATTCTGCAAACGCTGCTCAAAAGCACCTCTGATATCGTTCAAGAAATCGATTCTGTCGAATATGGTCTCACCGATATCCAGGAATACTATGCGAACACAGGTGGCCTCAAGCGAGCTGCCGAGCAGCAAAGGGGTAAAAAGGTGAACGCCAACTTTGTAGAAAGCTTCTCTAAGGACACCACCCCGCGCAAGCTGGAGTCACTCCTGCGAATGGAATACCGCACTAAGCTGCTCAACCCCAAGTGGGCCGATGCAATGGCAGAGCAAGGCTCTGGCGGAGCTTATGAGATCTCTCAGCGAATGACGGCCCTCATTGGCTGGGGCGGCACCACTGACTTTAAAGAAAACTGGGTGTATGACCAAGCCGCAGACACCTACGCGCTAGATGCTGAGATGGCGGATAAGCTGCGTGAAGCAAACCCTGAAGCCTTCCGTAATATTGTTGGGCGAATGCTAGAAGCCAACGGTCGTGGCTTTTGGGAGCCAGATGAAGAAAAACTTGAGCAGCTGCGTGCCCTGTATGAACAGACTGATGAAGAACTTGAAGGTGTGCAGGTCTAGGGCTCTTCACCCTTATGAAATTGGTGTCTCTACGACCGACTTTAGGCCACTGAGAGGACTGCGTCAGGACAGTAAGCAGCTATAAAAATGAACATTAATGATTCTATATAGCTGCTTTACGACTCTGCCGTCAATCTTGACCTGCACACTCAATCTTCTTTAGAGCAGTGGCCTACCTAGCCTGAGGCTTACTGACTACCAAAGACCACGGACGGGTGGAGCTGGTTCTTCAGTGCTGACGTCTTCTTCAGTGCTAACGTCTTCTTCGGTATCATCGCTAGCTGCACGAGATTGCAGTTCTGCCACGACGCCTTCTGGAATTAAAACACCGTCGATGGCATGAACGACGCCATTGCTCGCATCAACATCTGCCTGCACAACGCTCGCATCGTTGACTGCGACGCCCTCGGGAGAGACTTCAACAGCCAAATCACCATTTAGGGTTGTAACATTGCCGGTCTCTAAATCGCTAGAAGCAACTTCGCCCGAAACGACGTGATATTGCAAAATCTGAGTCAATAAATCACGGTTCTCAGGCAAAAGCAAGGCGTCCAAAGCACCCTCTGGCAAAGCAGCAAAGGCTGCATTGGTGGGTGCAAAGACCGTGAGCGGTCCCTCTGCCTTAAGAGCATCAACTAGCTCTGCCGCCTGGACGGCTTGTACCAAAGTACTAAAATCTGGATTGCCAGCGGCAACATCAACAATATCTCCCGTCGCCTGGGCCAGCTTCTGCGGCAGCGTTGAAGTGATGACTGAGCTGTTCATTGCAGACTCTGCGAATGCAGGGCGCGCCAAGCTAATGCCAAATAGGCTTGTACAGACAAGCAAATTCAAAGAAGCGATGCGGACCTTCGTCGAGTTCATGTGTTTACTTTTGTAAAGGATGTAAGGACAGTTTAGCTTTATGTGAGGAGTCCCGAATCTACCCTTTGATTGAACTCTGGATAAAAGCATGTGATTTAGAGAGGCACATGCTGAACTTGCTTGAGACGAGTTGCCCTGAAGCTGCGAGAGGCCATATAGTTGCCTCTCGCAAATGTCCTGTTAGTTGGTTTTCCCCTACTCTCGTACCGCTTGCCGTGCTGGTCCATCCCCAAAAGATCAGAGTAGGGCTGTTCTAAGTGAACGCTGACTCAGATCAGCGTTGGGCCGCCTCTGCCAATAGGTCAGTTGGGAACAATCGAGCGCTGACACTGTGGACAAATTGCGTGAATTGAAAGCTGGCAATCCAGCAGATGAAAGCCTGATTTCTGAGCTGTTTTCGTCCCGATTTTCAACACTGAGTCACTTTTGAACTCAATGGTCTTATTACACTTCACGCAGATGAGATGGTGATGGTGATAGGGGTAGGGTTGATTGATCTCGTAATGCTTGTGCCCTTCAGCAAATTCCAGCTCGCGCAAGATGCCCATACGAGACATCAGCTTCACCGTCCGATAAATCGTCGATAGGCTGATGGGGTCTCCTTGCTCATGAAGGAGGTCATGAAGTTCTTCTGCACTTAAGTGTTTTCCCTCAGGCAGGTTTTGAAAGACTGTGAGAATCGTTTCCCGCTGAGGAGTCAGGCGCCAGCCTTTATCGTTTAGCTCGGCTTTTAAGGCGTTGGAGGTATACATCTTTCTTCTCAAGAGTGAAGTCTTATTGAAACTTTAACCTGAAAGCTCGTCGCTTGCAAGAAGGTCTTCTTATTGAGAAGAGAAAAAGCGCCCCTGCTATTCATAAGCTTTTACAGGAGCGCTTTTTGCTGATTGTTAAGATCTGCTGACTGAAGCCTGATAGATGGCTAAAGGCGTGATGCTTAAGAGAACGCCTCCAGAAAATCACGGATGCGATTGCGACGCTTGGGCTGACGCAGCTTTTGCAGGGCTTTTGACTCAATTTGCCGGACTCGTTCCCGAGATAGCTCAAGAACTTTCCCGATCTCTGCCAGGGAATGGGTCTTCCCGTCGTTAAGACCAAATCGCATTCTCAGTACATCTTGCTCGCGCTCGGTTAGCTCTGCCATTAGATCGCGCAGCTCTTGCTGCAGCGACTCGCGCATCATCAGTTCTTCAGGAGAGATGTCATCGGTTTCAAGCAGATCACCAAGTTCGGTGTCTTTATCTTTGCCAACTTTGATCTCTAGCGAAACGGCTCTAGGGACTTTCAATAGAAGCTCACGCACCTGTTCGGGAGTGCTCTTCATCTCTTTTGCTACATCCTCAATGGATGCGGTGCGTCCCATCTCTTGAGAGAGTTTGCGCTGGGCTTTTTTGATCTTGTTGAGCTTCTCGGTGATGTGGACCGGTAGGCGGATGGTGCGACTTTGGGTTGCGATCGCACGTGTAATCCCCTGACGAATCCACCAGTAGGCATAGGTACTAAAGCGATAACCCTTCGTCGGGTCGAACTTTTCCACCGCCCGTTCAAGCCCCAAGGTTCCTTCTTGAATCAAATCAAGCAGCTCTAGTCCTCGATTCTGGTACTTCTTCGCCACGGAAACTACCAGTCTCAGGTTAGCCTGAATCATGTGTTCCTTAGCACGAACACCCTCTTTCAAGATTTTTTCTAGCTCAGCAACGGATAGGTCTGTGTGCTGTGCCCAGGACTTTTTGCCTGTACTTAAACTTGGCTTGAGTGTCTCCGCTGAAATATCTGCCTCTCTGGCCCAGCGCTCCATAGAAGGCCGATGGCCTAACCTTGCCGTAAGCCGATCTCGTACATCAGTCAGCCGCATATATTCAGCAATTTCAGGCTTTTCCTCAGCCTGTTCTCGTGACTCTAAAAGCTGCATATACCGCTGTACTTTTTGAGCCTCTGCAACTTCTTCGTCGCGTCCCAATAGTGGTACGCGACCGATTTCCTGCAAATATAGACGTACTAAATCAGTTGTCCCCCGTCTTCCCTGAAATTTCGTAACTTCGACCGCAGATTCAGAATCTGTAGCCAAGTCCTCGCAGGTATCGTCTTCGGTCTTTTCTGGTCCATTACTGGAAGAATGGCCGTTCTTTGTTTTGGAGTAGATGTTAATGGATTCGGATTTTCGGGACATTGTCGACATGATTGAGCTACCTCTAGATGGGCTGATTTAACCCGCTCCCGAACTTATAGTGCCCACAAATAAAGACTTTCAACCATCTTGAAGAAATTTTATTCTGTGAATAGAGTAAAAACGATGTTGCAAGGTGATTTCTCCGTGTTTCTACGGATGAATTTCTCCTATTTAAAACGGATCTCGATACCGAGAAAGAACGCTATCCGCTAGCTCAAAATGTAAGGCGTTTGCGTATATTTACTGATATTTAAAAAGACTCTTCTCTACGCTTGCGTGCCGCAATGCCCTGCATCTATACCAGCTTCAGCAGTAAGATGAACCCATGTGTGTTGCTGTGCGATGTTAGCCGCAAGCTGAGATAGCGTTTTCTACTCTATGACTGAGGCTCCAGCTATTAGCACTCATATTGATAAAAGACCCCACGACAATTACCTAAACCGACAGAATGATGCGTTCTCTGGCTCTCCCCTCTATTTTCTTCATCACCTTGCTGCTGCTCATTGGGCTATTTTTCTTCATCCGAGCCTCGGTTAAAGACCGCACCGAGAAGGTTACGTTGATGGCCCCAGACGCAGAAGACGTCATCCTCAATCAAATGGAGAGCTATCTTAAGCAGCGAGCCTATCAGTTGGTGAGACTGAACCGTGAGCAGGCCCAGCTTACGTTCGAAGGTATTGTCCGACCCAGTATAGGGCTAGCCCTTTTCTTGATGACCCTAGCTGCGGTGAGTCTGCTGTGCCTTAGTTTAGTGCTCGCTATCCAGTGGCCCGCCGTTGGCATTTGGTTCACGGTCTTGGTGGCTCTATCGCCCCTCACCGTTCTGTTTTACTGGAAGAAGGCCGAGCGCGCCGAGCAGGTATTACTTAAGGTGGAGTCTGGCGCTGAGCCTTCTGCATCTGAGTCGAAGACCCTCGTCACCGTCACTGCTCACCGAGACGAGCTAGCGGCCCTTAAATCTGCACTCAAGTATCGACCGGTGCCGACCCCTTAGCGGGCTGACGCTTTAGAGTCGCTGAGGGTCTGAACTGTAATCACCTGTGGCGGTGTGGAATCAGGGGGGTAAAGCAGCTCTAGACTCACGGGGCGGCTACTGCCAGGGGGTAAGGTGAGATTGACTAACGGTTTTCCTCGCTGGCCTCGCTTTTGCACAAGATGGAGATAGCGCTTTTTGGGCTGCCCCCGATCGCTGGTATAGGTGACCTTCACGGTCCCGCGAAAGAAGGGCTGCCCGGTGGGCTTATTGAAGAACCGCAAGCCTTCTTGGCTGAGCCGATCTTCTTTGATCGGGGTCTGAATGGCGAGGGTGACTCTCTGAGGCGTTTCCGTATTGTTATGGAGCGGAATATCTAACTTGTATTTGACGCCGTAGTTGCCGTGGGCGCGGTAAGCCGTATCAGGATAGCGGGCCAGCATGGGGGCGCTTTGAATTTGGCCTGTCCCCAGCGTGCCGCGATCTAGGGAATTAAGGACGTAGGAAAACGCCTTTCCTGGCTCGGGAATCGCCAGCGTCTCCGACTGGCTGTCGGTGACTTTTGTCTTCCATTCAGCTCCTTGAGAGATACCAGCGACGCGACCATAAAGAAAGGGATCGGCTTTTTTCTGCTTAGGAGGGGTTGGTGCTTTATCCCGAGGGGTTGCCAAGTCGCCTGTTGACAACAGGTATCGCCACTCTTCGAGTGTCGGTTTGTAATCGCGGGATGTTGCAAATTTAGCCATACTGGCGACATAGAGCTTATCGCTGCTGTAGAGGCGCATCCAAGTGGTACGGCTATTGCTGATCGGCATTTTTAGATTCATCAGCATTTTGCTTTGTCCTGGAGGCACTTCAATGCTGGTGGACCAACCGGCCTGACTTTTGCGACGCAGCACATCGCTAGCGGTGCGGCTACCGGGCCCCGAGTAAACGCGTCCCCCTCGATTCTCTATTTGATCTGGCAGATCAATGAAGGGCGCTTCAGAGGAGCTGAGATAGCTGTTCGCCTGCAGCACCAAAACTTTAACGGGTTTGTCTCCAGGATTATGAACTAAGACTCCTAGATATAGCGGCAGCTTCCCATTGCGTGAGTTGATGCGAGTCACGTGATGGGAGAACAGGTCAAATCGACCGTCTAAAGGATAATTGAGGTGAGCCTCAGGGGATTGCTTGCCTTTGCCCGGAAATGTGGAGAGGAGAATACCCTCTGACAGCACTAGTTCAGGGCTGTTGCTGTTAAAAACCGGGAAGCTATCTAATTCGCCCGGCAGGGCTCGTACGTCCTGCTGCTGAAGAATTTCTGGAGCCAGAGCGATGGGAGCTGGAGCCAAAAGCAAAGAAGAGAGCAACATGGACATAGAAAACGCTAGCCAAGGACAAGCCAAATTTTATCAAATCAACCCCACCTATTTCTTGTATAGGCGGCTGGATCTCTAGACATAGATGAAGCGAGAGCCGATTCTGTTCCAGAGATTAGGGGTTGGCTGAATTTAAATAGTCAATCACGGCTGTTGCAATCTGTTGGTTGCCGTTAGTGGCGAGGGGCGCAGAGCGACGAGGGGCGTGGGGCGCTTGGTGAAGGAAGTCCCAGGACTGCTCGAATTCTCCCGGTCCCAGAATTTGATGGTGATTATGATCCTGCATCCCGGCAATCAGAAAGGCTGCCTCGGCAAAGTCGGTGCGCGGCAAAGAAACTATGGGGATTTGAAGACGACAGACTTCAGCAAAAGTCCCGTAGCCTGGTTTGCTCACCACTCGTCCACACAGGGGCATCAGGTCAACGGGGCGGTAAGCGTCTCTTGAAACCTGCAGAAGATTGGGGTAGCTAGGAGCAACACTATCGAAGGTAATAAACTGCCAGTCTGGGAACTGCTGTAGATGGTGATAGGGCATCTGCGATAGGCCCATGCCGCCGAAGGTGAGTAAAACCGTTTTCTCGGGTGCCGTTGTTAGGTCTAGTTTTGAGCGAAGATCTTCTGTGGGAATTTTAGGGCCTGCGCCCGTTAAGCCGACGTCAACAATGTTTTTGAAGGCGGACATGGGTTCATGGAAGGGAAGCCGAAAGAGGCGATCGCATCTCGAAAAGCAGTCCTGTACCCAATCGACAATGTCGGCAAATTCATCCCCCCAGTCTTGATAGATCAGATCCCAGCCAAAGTTGCTGCTCATCCAGCAGGGAATGCCCGCAGCTTCAGCAACCTTGGCGATCAGTGGCGGAATGTCTCCAAGGATCAAATCCACCTGATTTTGCTGTATAAATGTGACCTCTGCCGCTATCAACTGCCGTTCACGCGCTTGAATTTGCTGCAGGCTTTGCAGCGTTGCGCCTTTATCAATATTAAATCCGTGGCTTTGGACCGCCCCGATATCAAAGGTGCAGGGCCGATAAATAAAGCCTTGGGGGAGGTAAAGATCGAGCAGCCATCGGGGAGCACCGGTCGCCAAGATCAACAGGACTTCTGGGTACTGTTGCTGAATTTCGGCAAGGACAGCCGCTGTTCGGGTTGCATGGCCAAACCCATGATTGGTGATGGCGGCGTAGAGTGTCGGTCGTGGCATCAGAGATCTATGAAGTATTGCTCGTTATTTTAGCCCCACTAAAACCAGCAGTTGCGAGTAAGATGGGGACGGCAGATATACGTAAATTGACACCCATGAAAAATCCTTCTCTACGCGAACAGCCTCGGTCACAAGCCGCCCCGATTATGGAATCGCGCAAAGATGCTTCAATTCTTGGCTGGTTAGAGAATTCAGGCCGCTTGATGGAGCGTGAGCCGCAAGAGAAAGCCGCTGATGACGAAGAGATGGAAGAGATTAATGCGCTGATGTCTGGCGATAGTGATGACTTCGAGGCCGATGACGATAACAGCGACGAGGATAGCTAGCTGAGTGCGATGGCGGTTTTGAATCAGACTCCTAAGACGACCTGGCTGTCGGGACAAAAACTATATGGGCTGTTGTTGGTGGGCTTGGGGGTGGTTGCGATCGCAACCGACCACCTCGCGGGCCGGTTCTCTGAACCCCTAGTGTCGCTGACATTGCCCTTTGCGGTGACCACGCTAGCGGTGACGCTGCTGGGTTTTTGGGCTGTGCCGGTGTTGCGATCTTTGAAAGCAGGCCAAGTCATTCGAGAAGATGGCCCCCAATCTCACCTCAAAAAGGCAGGGACGCCCACAATGGGGGGCATTTTTTTTGTTCCGGTGGCTCTGGTCTTCAGCTTAATGTGGTCCGCGATTGCCCTTCCTGAATTTCCGGTTGAGGTTGCTGCAGCAGTGCTGTTGACCCTGGTTTTGGGTGGCGTGGGCTGGGCTGACGACTGGCAGGTACTGCGCAAGAAGTCGAACAAAGGAATTTCAGCACGGCTCCGGCTAGGAATTGAATTGGGGAGTGGACTGCTCTTCGCCCTTTGGTTAATGCAGCAGCAGTCTGGTATCACAACGCTTCAATTTCCCTTTGGCGTTACTCTGCCCATCGGTATTTTGTTTTTATTCCTGGCAACGTTTGTCGTGGCGGCAGAGAGTAACGCCGTTAACTTGACGGATGGGATGGACGGGCTAGCACCTGGCACCAGTGCGATCGCACTGGTCGGCATGGCCTTAGTTGTCGCTCCCGCCTGGCCAGGGCTGATGATTTTTTGCGCTTGCATGGCGGGCGGCTGTTTAGGTTTCTTGGCCCATAACTACAATCCAGCACGGGTGTTCATGGGGGATACAGGCTCCCTGGCTCTGGGAGGTGCTTTAGCTGCGGTGGGTCTGATTAGCAATAGCCTCTGGGCGCTCTTAATTTTGAGCGGGCTATTTTTAGTTGAAGCTTTATCCGTGATTGCTCAAGTGATCTATTTCAAAGCCACTAAAGGCCCGGATGGAGTCGGCAAGCGCCTTTTTCGAATGTCACCGCTGCACAATCACTTTGAGCTATCGGGCTGGCCGGAGGTAACAGTGGTGTTTACGTTCTATGGCGTGGTAGCGCTTCTGGCCCTTGTTTCCTTAGGTCTTAACCGATTTGCCTAGAACTGGTCTTTCATACCTCGTAAACGAGCGAGGGTCTGAACAGAATCGCGTCCCTGGACTGCAGTGACTAGAGCCGCTTGGTCCCATCGGAGGAAGGGGTTGGTCTGCTTCTCAATGCCGATCCATGAGGGAACAGTTGCTTGGTTTTGTTCTCTAGCTTTCTGAACCTGCTGGAATCGGTCTTGCAGTTCAGGATTCTTGCTATCAACTGTGAGAGCGAACTGGAGATTCTTTAACGTATATTCATGGGCACACCATACGCGAGTCTCTTCTGGAAGGTCGCGCAGTTTGCTTAACGAATCCAGCATTTGTGCAGGCGTGCCTTCAAAGAGTCGGCCACAGCCTCCTGCAAATAACGTGTCGCCGCAGAATAGATCACCCGGTTCGTCTTGTGATGGCGGAAAGTAGTAGGCGATGTGGGCGCGGGTGTGACCGGGGACGAAGAAGACTTGGGCTTTGCGATCGCAAAGCCCAACCTGATCGCCATCCTCCAGAAAAAATTGTTGTCCAGGAATCCGCCCTCTATCTTCTGCGCCACCATAGACCTGCGCCTCTGGAAACCTCCGCAGCAACGTCCGGTTCCCGCCCACGTGATCTGAATGGTGATGGGTATTAAAAATAGCCACTAGCGCTGCATCCAGCTCCTCTAGCCTCTTCAACACCGGAGTTGGATCCGCTGGATCAACAACAGCCGCAACCTTCTTCTCCTCGTTGTATAGCAAAAAAATGTAGTTGTCAGAGAAGGCTGGCAGTCTATCGATATACATAGGAGCCTCTGTAATCTTCTCTATCTATAGTTAGACGTTTTGCGGCAGTATTGCCATCTGCAGATTTCTACAGTCTGCACGGGGCCGCTCATTCGGACTTTCTGGGTGAAAAGTTAAGACAATATGAATAACTTTACATATCGAAGGAATCTTCGTTACTGTTGTTCATATGGGCAAGCATCTTATCGATGTAAACCTACAAACACATTACATAACGCAATACATATTATGACAACCGTTCTACAACGTCGCGAAAGCGGCAGCGCCTGGGAGCGCTTTTGTAGCTGGATCACAAGCACCGACAACCGTTTATACATCGGTTGGTTCGGCGTCTTGATGATTCCTACGCTCC
>NZ_PQWO01000039.1 GCF_003231495.1 Acaryochloris thomasi RCC1774 | reverse complement strand
TCGCAATGAGCGCACTAAAGAAAGTGATCAGTGAGTAGAGCATTCTCATCAGAAGCAACAGACTGTGACTCGTAATTCAGCATTTTTAGTATTTGGCCTGGAGTAGTAGACCTACTCTGGAACAACACACTATGACTTCATCTGTAACGGAAACCGATGAAAGACAATACCTGTAAGGCTTTCATCGGTTTATAAGCTCAATACTGAAAAAGTTATTTCTCTCAAACCTATACATAGAAAGAGATACATCGATTTAGGTGCTCTGAAAAAGGCGAAAAATAACGCCTGAAACCTATGCTGTCAAAGCGCTGCAGCCTTAGCGTTGTTTTCTGTTCCGATGTACCCTAAACACCAAATAGGACTTGTTTTCCGACTCATTATACTAAGCATAGTTTCAAAGTTAGGAGAATCATCAACTAAACCTTCTTCACCTTGTATAAATAAATCGCAGATAAAATCCTCCATTCTCCAACCTGCATTAGACTCTCTATTTGATTGATCCAATTTAAATTTTTCTTTTACATCTTTATAAGATGGTGAATAATCATTGTTTTTATCTATAAGCATGTTATCCATTATTGGTTTAGGAATAACTCTACAGCCAACTAGGTTTTTGTTTTCATAAGGTAATTCTTCAATTGGAGATTTAATTGTCCAAGGTATGATTGAAGGATTATATAATAGATAGTGAAGCGTTATTTTGTTTTCGATAGAGAATTCACTCATCGCAATATGCTGATCATTATTTGATTTTATTGCTTTATATTTTGAATTTTCAGAAAAATTGATAGTTTTTGGTTCTACTAGATCTCTATGCTCTTCTTCCGTTACTAATAATCTTCCTAGCCCAGAGCGGTGGTAAGGATCAGAAGGCTTATACTTAAGAGTACTAGCGTACAGTTTTTTGGATTGTAGAAAGGTTAATTTGCTACGAGTTATCTTGCCATTCTTTCGGAACATTACCATCAAGCCAATATCTGCTACCTCCCATGTCCGGTAATGTCTACCTCCTCCAATAAAGTGAGCATCAATTTTTAATGTCCAATGTGAACCAAACTTAATTGCTCCCTGCATAGATGCAAAGTGAGATATAAATATTAGATCTAGAGACTCTTCATGAGCATTTGGGAAGGTGCAAAATTGATACGATATTTTCCTGTTGCAGTCAGAAAAAAGCTGAAACAAAAAGTTCTTTATATCATCTGGCAAAGCTAAATCAGGACGAGGATAAATTAAAGACAGATCATTTACTTTTTTTGTAGATGTATTAGGAGAAATAGAAGACTCTTGCTTATCACTCATCACTGTTGGACATCAAATAATTAATCACAGTTTCTGATTATAAAACACACAGTAGGACCCTTCCTCAAAGATGCAGTTCCCCCTCTTATATTAACTTTTACGGAAAAGTTAATATAAGAGGGGGAACTGGAAAGACTGATTCAGTATAGTCTTGAGGCCGATTTTGGGTTTACTGACTTAGAGCGTCTGTTTTACGCATCGCTCAGTTTCAAAGAGATAGCCCGAAAACTTAGTGTACTCAGATGATCTGATATTAGTGAGATACAAGCTTTCTCATCTCAAGACCATGTCTATATTTATAATTAAAGGTAGCCCCATCTACTGTATTGGTTCCCAAGTACCACAGTTGCAGATATATGCTCCGAGTCGAGTGCCATGGGGATAAGTCTGCTCTCTGTAGTAGCAGGGGGTCTCGGCGGTTATGGCTGGAAGACCTACTATATAACTCAATGTTAGAGGTAGTAATACGATTCCGGTCACTGTTTTCATTAGGCGAACTCCATACTACTCAATTTCGTAAACTATCTTGACCAATTTATTGAATAGCTAAGTACTTATCTTTAGCATAATAATTAGCAGAAATTTGGGTTACTTCATTCATAATTACTTTTTCTAGATTAGCCCCTCTTAGATCGGCGTCTCTTAGATCAACCCCTCTAAGATCTGCTTCACTTAAATCAGCAGCTCTTAGATCAGCTCCTCTCATATCGGCATCTCTTAGAGCTGCCCCTTTTAATGATGCTCCTCTCAATGATGCTCTTTTCAGGTCACTCTCTTGAAGCTGTGCTTTTTGTAAGTTAGAGCTATCGAGAATTGCTCCTTTGAAGTTGGTATTTCTCAAGTTAGCTAATTTCATCTGTGCACTAAATAGATTTGCTTGAGATAAATTACTTCCTCTTAAGTTTGCTTTTTCCAATTTTGCTTGTTCTAAGTTTGCTAGCCTAAAATTACTACCAATTATAACTGCTGAATTAAGATTTGCTTTGTATAAGTTTGCTTTCAGTAGCACGCTTCCAGTGAGGATTACATTCTCAAGCTTGGCGTGACTTAGATCTGCTTCAATCATGGAAACCTCAATTAAGTCAGTTATGTAGTTTTCACTAGAGAGAACTGCTTCTCGTAAATTGGAATAATCCAAGTTGGAAGATCTTAGAAATGAATCTCTCAAATCGGCTTTTTCCATGTTGGCAAAATTCAATGTTGATTGGACTAAATAAGCTCTGCGCAAATTAGCTTCTTTCAAGTTGTACTCATTTAAGTTATGACCTATTTCTCGTATATTTATAAGACTCCAATATAAATGTGCTTTTGGGTCTAACTTCGTATCAATATTAATCTTCGTATCTTTAATATTTGCTTTTATAAGATTGGCCCCTCTTAAATCAGCTCCCTCTAGGTTTGCTCCACTTAGATCTACATTTTCAAGATTAGTATTTCTTAAATTAGAATTTTTTAGATTGGCATTTTTAAGGTCTAATCCAGCTAAATGAGCATCTCTAAGATCGTAACCTTCATATTCCTTATTTGTGTTGAGTTGACTAAAAATGTCGACTACTGAAGACCATTTAGAATCAATGTTTGTCTCTTTATTGAGTATGACTCCATTTAGATTTGCTAATTCTAGAGAAGCTCCTTCGAGATTAGCCCCTTCAATATTTGCCCCTTTTAAATTAGCTCCTTTAATATTTGCTTTTGTAAGATTAGATTTTTTCAGATTGATACAACTTAGATCCATATTCTCTAAGTTAGCTTTTGCAAGATTAGCTGATTCAAGAGATATTTCTGATAATACACTGATTCTTTTTTCAAGAATACAATCTTTATCCTTATTAATCCTCGTTTTATTTATATTGTGAAGAAATTTTAGTATCTGACCTTTTTGGTCGCCACTAAGCTCATTCAAAACAGCCAATGTAAGAGATTCAGCGATTTTATCTGTATTCTGTGAGTTTCTGCCTTTATTTATTCTTTCAGTACTCACCAAATCTTTCATTTGTGAGAAATAGTTTTTAAGTGCTTCTTGTTGATTTTGCTTCTCAATAATGATACTATTTCGTATGCCAGACTGAAAGTCAAAAAAGAAGGCACCAACGGCTAAAATAATGGGTACAATTAGCAAATTTAGCCAGTCCCAAAGTTTTTTTGAAGAGAACCCGGACCACTTTGACCATGGATGCTTATAAAGTAGAAATCCAGTTAAAGCTAATGCTAAGCCTGCCAAAGCTCCAATTATGTAGAACCAAGGATTATGATTTTCATTAGGTTGTTTTCGGAGTATAGATATTGATGCACCAGCTATAGCACCTGATAAGACTAAAAAGATACTGGCCCAGATGCTTCCTCTTTCAATTATCTTCAATGTCTTTCTTTTACCGGACATATGAGGTTCCTTTAAGTAAACTTAATTGAAATAGTCTTTTGAGGACTTACCAATCAAATACTTTGCGCTCTATAAATTTGATGTGGACACATCCTTAATGCTGGCAGCGAAAAGTATGGCTCACTATTTCAACTGCAGGTCAAAAAGCAAAAAAATTTCTATTCCTATCTTTTCTCTGTGGGTTAGTTATTATGCTTCTGTAGTAATTTTAAACACTAAAGAATATGAATATTTGCTGTTATTACCAATACTGCATTTTTCTAGCAAAAATACCCTCAACAGAAAATAAATTTATTAGACTGTATATTTAATAGTACGAATTAAATATACAGTCTAGTAAATTGCTAATGTACTATGAGGTTCAGTGTTATGGATATTAGATTGACTGGATTAAACTTACTCCAGTTTTTTGCGTTTTCCCACCTGATATTACATATAACATGAAATATTGATTCGTAAATTATCTCTAGAAAAATATATTTAGATTGATTTGTGAATGAAAATTTTATAGATATCCTCTTAGCTATCAGAGAATCTATTCACAGTTATGCAAACTTTCCTTAATCTATTTTCGTTGATTAACTGTACTGTCCTCTGACTTAAGCTTCTAGGTATTCCATCAGCGAAGCCATCGACTTATGCCCAGAGAACTGCTTAATTTTCCAAGGACTCATCTTCTGCTTCCACAGTCCCGTAATATAGCTTCTCCTAAAAGAGTGTGTACTTACCCCCTCCAACCCCACTGTGTCACAAGCCGCCCTTAAAATCCGATGCGCCTGCACGGTCGATAAATACCCATTCTTCACTGCCTTCGCATGAGCCGGAAAAATGTACCCCTGCGACGGCATCTCCTCATACCATTCCAGCAACTGCAACAGCGTCGCCCCAACCTCCAACTGCCTTGTCTGAATTTTCCCCTTCGTAATCCCCTTGGGAAACGTAATCACCCCCAGCTTTAGATCAATATTCTCTCGTTTCAACTGCAGCGCCTCCCCAATGCGGCACCCACAGAAATAGCAGATTCCAAACAAAGCGCGATCGCGGTCCCTGACAAACCCCCCTTCAAACAGCTCCCTAGCCTCATCGCTAGAAAGCACCCTCGCCTTTCCACTTCCATTTTGTTTTCGAGCCGCCTTACTCTTAGGCTTTTTAATTTCAAAATCCATAACGTAATGAAAGGTAATTTCATTACATACTAGGGGCTAATGCTTGCGAATGCGTTGATCTTTTGAAGTGAAGGATTGGTTATTGAGAATGGGTGGAGGATGTTGAGAATGATTGGCTGAATTGAAGTATTGCACTTTTAATATTGGGCCTCTTCCGCTTCAAGCGGTTTTAGGTTGATGGGCGGCAGTGAATAGGCGATGCTAAAAAATCTTGTAATGTTGTTGCTAGACTTTAGGCAGTACGCGGAGATTTTGGGATGACTGGGCAAACACTTGAAGGAACCTGGGAAGAAGTCTTAACCCATGCCCCTGAGCTGCAAGGTCATCGAGTACGGGTGATTGTTCTGGATCTACCAGAGCAACAGCAGACTACTTCTGTTCAAAGTGAGGTAGAACAGCGGCGTAAAGCTTTTGAAGTCTTCATGGCTTCGACCATCCCTGATGCTCCTTTACTCTCTGACGAAGCGATCAGCCGAGAAAATCTATATTCATCACGCGGCTGATGTTTCTTGTCGATACCAACGTTCTGTTACGAAAGCAGCAACCAGATCATCCCCAGTATAAGCAAGCAGCCGCAGCGTTACGTTCTCTGCATCTTGCTAAGCAAGAGCTGGTGATCGTTCCCCAAATTATGGCTGAGTTCTGGAATGTATGTACCCGACCGCTTGAGAATAATGGGCTTGGGTTGAGTATTAGTCAGGCAGAAATCAAGCTTGAAGAAATAGAGGCTGCATTTATCCTTAAAGGTGATACACCCGCAATATACTCTCACTGGCGCTCTCTAGTGACAAGGTATAACGTCAAGGGGGCAAAGGTTCACGACACTAGGCTGGTTGCAGCGATGCTGGTTCATGGCATTACCCATATCCTGACCTTCAATGTGAAGGACTTCAAACGGTTCGAGGAGATTACGGCTGTTTCTCCCGATCAGGTGGATGATGAGTTTGAGCTTGCCCAAGATGATGGCAACATGTAGGGAGTTGTTCTGGAGAGAGACCTTATATGTCGGGTGACGAGCAGCAACTCCTTCAACAGATATCTGATGAACTACCAGATCTAAAGTCCTATTATTTTGAGCTTTCGTCAGAGAAGGGACCTGGTGTACTTGAGGTTAACGTTTATCCTGAGTCGGAGTTCTGTGATCTAGAAGCTCGTTTTCTCAAAGCGTCTCAAGTCTCTACCTTTATCGAGGATAGTGGCCTATCAAGTTTACAAGCGCAATTTGAGGCACATGATCCAGAACAGCAAATGGTCATGGCCTTGACCATTGACGAGCAGATGGGAGCCTTCACCCTTGAAGCACCTAGACCTGATGACAAAAAGTTACCTATCCGCAAACGGAGAGCGCAGGTGAGAGGCTTTGGCAATATCGAATGATTTTTAGCGAAAGAGCGTTTTAGTAACTTCGCTAAAACGCTCTTTCGCTAAAAATGATTTCTGTGAAAACTTCTACTATCCTTTTTTCTGAGACCACTCGTGAAAGATTTCCATAAGTAAGTCTTTCTGTGTCATCCCGTGTGTCGCTGCTGCAATTTTAAAATCACGCTTAAATTCTGCCGGAACTTTAAAGTTCATATCGATGATTTTTCCTGGCTCGGGCTTCCCAAGGTTAGAACGTGTATCTGTCGCAGTAGGTGGATCACCTTTGACGGTGGATATTGGTGGTTCTCCCTTCCCTTTACTTCTTTTCGGTGGTGGCGGTGGTTTTGTTGCCATTTAGGTGGCCTCGCGTGACATTAAGTTGATGGCATCTTGGGCAACTTCTTCTGCCCGTTTTTTGAGGGATAGGAATGTGACTTCAGAAACGGCCTTACCGTCATCACTTGCCCTCCGATAGGCTGTTTTCTCTGGGATAGAGCCTTGCAGTAGGGTATAGCCTGCTTTTTTTATGTAGGCTCGTGCTTCTTTTATTTCATTCTCTCGATCTCCTACTCTGCAGAGAGCCAAGGCGATCTTTTCTTGATCGATGCTATTTTCTACTAGCTCATGAGCTAGGCGGATTGTAGGCCGAAGATCATCCAATGAGAGACCTGTGGGCAATACAACTAGCTTTGAAGCTTGAGCAATGTCTACAGTGCCCGCCATCGAATGTGGTGGACCGTCAAATACTATGAGGTCATAGGTCGAAGCATGTTTGAGTGCCTGCTTCACGCTTCGGAACGGCTCGACAGCAATTTCTGGCTTAAGACCATTTTCCTCACGGCGGAGCTTCCACTCCGTGCTTGTACCTTGGGAGGTATCCAGATCCGCGATTTTGACATCCCACTTCGCTGCTGCATATTCCCGCGCGATCAAACGGGCCATCGTACTTTTACCAACTCCCCCTTTTTGTGAGATGAGGCCGATAAACTCAGTCATAATTGTTCGCTATTTCGCTAAAGACCGTTTTCGCGCTAGAACGAAAACACGCATATGCTTTATCTCTGAAAACCTGTTTCACGGAAATACAGTATCACTCTTTTCGTGTTTTCGCTATTTAGCGAAAACACGAAGTCGCTGTTTAGCGAGATTGTTAGCTGAGTTTCTTCAGTTGCTATTAGGAACGATTTAGCTAAAGATAGATTTCGCTAAATCGCTATGTCGGTGCTATCCATATACTTAAGGTCAATGACATTGGAATGCCTATCTAAGTGATCATTTGTTTTAAAGAGTTTTCTTAAGCCAGCTTGACGGCGTAGTATAGATCATCAAGCTTTCGGGCTTGTTGATTCTCTTTTTGGAGACCTGTATCGTCTAATCCCCCAGAAACCCAAAAAACCCGGCTCTGAACAGCCAGGTTCTCTAGGGCAAAAAACAAAAAGTTCTTTAGCGAGTATTCGCGGGATCTAACTGAACGCTTTGGACGGCAGGAAGTTAGGAACCCATAATGTCGTTTATCTATTTTAGTGTGTCTACGTCAGAGATGACAAGCATTCTTTAAGAGAGCTTAACGCCATCTATCGAACTCGCTCCATTCACTCGATAGGAGACGTGATAGAAATGACCGCCTTTGCCATGATCACCGATGAGCACGACCTCATCCTGATGCAGCTTCCGCCCGCTGCCCGCTCCCTGTACCAGTGGCTTTTACGCCGCCGCCCCGCCGGACAGAGCCAAGAATTTGACCTAGCCGAATTTCAAACCTTCAGCAGCCAAAGCCGTAAGCGCCCCTACTGCACCCGCCAGATCCGCAACGCCCTTGATGCCCTCATTGAACGCGGCCTCGTCGAGAACATTCGTAAATTCAGCGCCCAATACTGGAAGCTAATCGCCCACCACCCAGATCAGCCAAGCGAGAAAAAAACTTCCCAGATCAAGAAGAAAACTTCCCAAAACAGGAAAGAAATTTCCAAAAAACAAGCCTCAAACCCGCATTCCACCGTTGCCTTTTATATAGAGAGTAAAGAAACAACAAACATACCCCCCTCACTCCACCCTGTTTTATTGGACAACAAGGAAGGACTAGCTAACTGTCCCCAACACCCCAATCTGGATTTGAAAAATATTCAAGATTCTGAATTAAGAACAGCTTCCCCAACAAACTCTGATTCTCAGGACGTGCCGCTATCCTCCGAAGAAATAAAAATAAATAGGGAGCTGCAGGCCGAAGTCGAAGAGGTGATCGCCCCCATGCCGCTGAACCTCAACATCAAACGAGCGGTGATGTCCGTGTCTCTAGCTGTGGTTCAAGATGCTCTGGCCGTCGTCCGCCAACAGAAAAGAGCAGGTAAAGCTAAACGTCCTGCAGGACTGCTCGTTCGCGCCATTCAAGAACGCTGGATCCCCAACCCAGTCGATAAATCTGTAGATCTAATGCCCGATGGCTTTAGCGAATGGTTTGATCTCGCCCGTGAGAAAGGCATCGTCACCGCCTCACTGCCGATGGGTGGTCAGATGTGCGTCTGTACCGACCCCGAACAAGGAGACTGGCAACCGTGGACCGAACTCGCCTTTGCTTTTCCGCTGCGTATATTGCGGGATATGAAACCTATCCGCTGGCTGCAATCACTTTAGGGATCCCTTAATTGTCATTGCAATCCTGGAATCACCTCAAAGGCTTGGTTCCCTGGCAGGCGATAGATGTAGAAATCCTTATCCAGCGTAAAGATACGGTTCTGCTTGAGGGTTTCAGCAGCAACGACTAGAGAGGCATCGCCTAGATCCATCGGTACGTTTCTATATTGCTCCATCAGAGCATAGGCACGGTCCAGCTGCAGATCATTTAAGGGATAGAGCAACAGTACGTCCCGTTGCCGAAATTGCCAGAGTGTTTCTTGACCTCGCCAGCCATCGCGCGCTCCCAGTAAGTACATGGCTTCCGTAAAGCAAAATAATGTGGTGAGTAAAGGCTTTTCTAATGTTGAGAGCGCATCAACACAGCGATGATGATTTCTATCTCGTTTGTTAATGATTGCAATGAGAGGAGAAGTGTCACACAGCAGCATTATTGTTGCGTTTGGTCATAATCACGAGCGAGTAAAGCCGCATAGGTTTCGCTGGTGTGCTCGGATAAATCGTCCGGTTCAAAGCTGCATACACCGATCAGTCCTTCTAGGGCCTTTGCTAAGCTTTCCGGTTGTGGTTCTGTTTCCAGGGCAGCGGATGCGATGGGTCTCACCACCACTTCGACATCTTTGTCTTTCAGCTCCGGTACGTTGAGAAGTAAGACACCATCGGCGTTGATGTGTTCTTGAGTGGTAAATTCTTGCTGCATCATTTTCCGCCTCTGCTATCCCCTCCGTTGTGGGTCGCCTGAAGGTATCAGTTCTGGATGGAGTCATTACCGATAATCTAGTCCTATCACAGACCTATCATTATGCTCAATCCCTTTCGTTATGCAGAGAGAGTTTATCAGCGCTTCTTCTTCGCTTTCTTGAGCTTGCGGGACTGTGATTGAGAGGGTTGACCAAAACCTTTAGGTGGCTGTCGCCGTTGGGCGAGTAGCTGTTCGGCCCGTCGAACAGAAATTGAACCCTCTTTTAGCTGCGAGAGTACTCCGAGTGCTTCCGTGGTCGAGAAGCGCTGTAGGGGAACCTCTTGACGTGTTTTGAGACCCAGCTCCACCTGCGTTTCGTCCCAGTCTCCCACGATGGAGAGATCGACTCGTTGAGCAGTAAAGGCTTGCTCGATCTCAGGAGCCTTCTCAACCGCATGAAGATCACAGAGGCCAGCAATGAGAAATCCATTGAGAGCTGGTTCATTCTTCGGATCGTTTGCCAGCTGCTGGGTAATGATCTCGACGCACTGTTCTCGTTCCTGTGGATGACGGGCTTGGAGTTTTACTAAACAGGTGATCGCGGTAATCCGCCCAAACATGTCACGGCTGGGATCAGCTAAGTATTGCTGGACTTCAGGGAGAGCTGGGGGGCCAATGAGACTAATAGCAGTCGGTACTTCTTCATGTGCCCAGTCGTTATATTGGTCCTCCAGCAGCTCTAGTAACGGTGTCGTGGCAGCTGGAGTCTCTAACTGTCCTAATGCCCGCCAAGCGTGAACCAGTGCCCAGATTTCAATGCCCTCTATGTTGTCTGGCTGAAGACTGCTATCAGTGAGGATTTGGAGCAATTGAGGAATGTGCTCTTCCGTTAGAGCGAGTTCCTGAACATAATTGGGCCACGATTGACGTTGGGATAGGTCGCACTCGCCATAGGTGAGGAGTTTTGAAACGGGAGGCTGATAGTCTTTGATTGCCATAATCTAGTCCTACCATAGACATAGCTTTTGCGCTCAATACAAGGGCAGTTATCACTTTTTAGGCATTGGCAACTGAAAGATGGGGCAAGTGTACCAGCCATTCTTATCAGCATCTGCCGCATAGTTTTCTTTACAGTCGCGGATGACCCCTTTATTGAACTTGATGATGTGCCGATCTCTCGCCGAGAGCCAATTGGAGAGTAATATCCCCATGATTAAACTCACGAATACCGTACCCGCAAACACAACCATTAGATTCTCTAACCGGAAGATGGCTCCCACTGCCGCGCCGATTCCTCGCCATCCAGACTGAGATAAAGAGGCATCTAAAACCGCTGAAGCTCTCAGCTCCTGCGCTAACGTCCTAAAATCCTGCCGAGCCGCCCGAATTTCCTGAACTGGCTCCGTCAACGCTTCCCTAACACTAGAAACTAACTGCCGTCCAATCTCTTGGGGTACCTGCTCTATCTCTCGCCGTAGCTCCTGAAGATCGCCCCTCAACAATTCCTCAATCACCCGATTGATGACCGCAACCACCACCCAAGGAAAGATCTTATCTGTCGCTGGTACCTCAGTTTCCTGCAGCCGCAAAAAGACTAGCTGCTTAATGGGTTCTGGTAGATTAGCGTGATGATCCTGGAGAAAAGTCCAGATCGGCGAGTCGTTCGGCTCCGTCCAACTGTTCATAGAAGTCATCTAAATACGCCTGCACCTCAGCCTGACCTAGAATTCCAAATGACTCATGATTGAGTGCTTCCCCCCAGGTCAATAACCGCTTGTCTGGGTTGTGCCCCTCCATCTTGCGCTTTAGCTCTAGGTCAAACTGCTGCACCTTAATGATTGGCACCTTGTATTGCTTCAATAACTTTTGGAAATCATCCGAATCAAAGAACTCTGTGCCCATCGTATTGCGTCCGAGATTCGCCACAAAGATCAGTGGCATATGGGGAGAAAATGCTTCTACTGTGGGTCTAAATAGCTTCAACGAATCATTATCTAAATCACTGACGAAGATATAGCGCATCTTAATGCCGAATTTCTGCGCCATCTTCGTCACTGGCTTCGTACTGAGCCACGTCAATAACGCCTCATTGCTACCCGCCCGACAGTTCACCACCGTTGGTTTTGTGCGTGGTGCATCTAGAAGCGCATTCGCCAGACTAGAGCGTTCTACTACTTCAGTTAGCTTTGCAGCTTGATGGAATAGATAATCACCATAGAACTGAGCTGTAGAAGAATTACCCTCATCGACATCGAGCAAAAAGAAATCCTGTTCGCGGTCAATGTGTCGCTGACAATCGAGACGAGACCCCCAGGACTTACCAGTACCGCCCTTCTGTCCAGACCAGAGATTGACGTAATATCCTTGCTCGTTTTTTGCTACAGCTTTCTTCTTTGGCATATCAACCTTGTCAGTGCTCCCTACTCACTAAGCCTCAACCCTGAACTGAAGACCTAATTTAGAAGCTCACGGTTTTTGCATCTTTCTCATTTACAGGAACTTCTTTTCTACGAAAGACCGGAGGCTTATCCGTCTTTTTGGCTTTAGGGACAATTCCCTTGACTGGCTCCTTTAGAGATGGATCTAGCTCATAGGCATACTTCCGCAAAGACGCTGAAGAGATGCTATCGACCCGACTAAAGGATTCAGCAATGCGTTTCCAGGAATGCCCCCGAGCACGACAGCCCCGGATAATTGGCATCAGTTCTTCAATCGCATCCTTAACCGTCTTAGCTCCTGGTTCTAACTTAGAGAGACCTTCCAGTTCTGCTTTGATATCCGCTAACTCAGCAGGCGAAATGAATTGAGTCGAACTACCCTTAGCCATCTCCATCATCCAAAGAAAGACTACAAGAGCATCCTACAGCTAAACCTAGTTGAAACCAATAGCCAACGAAGAGTGACTTAGACGTACCCGCTACGCGGCAAGCCAGAGATTCTAGTACAATGCAAAAATCCGAGATAAGAAAGAGTTACACATAACTTACTAAAAATAATAATCCAAAATCTAGAGACGAATAGCAGCACCCAATAACGCTAAAGAAAAAAGATGGTTGCTAGCATCAGCAAACCGATGAATGCGAAAGCCTTGGAGACCTATCACTCCAAGGATAATTACTACAGCCAAGGAGATGGACTAGAGAACTCTCAATGGCAAGGCAAATTCTCAGAGCATCAAGGACTAACAGGAAGAATCACTGCTGAGCAATGGCAGCAAGCTTGTAATGGAAAAGACAATCAAGGCCAAGCTCTTAGACGACAGCAGAAGAACAGCAGAGCCGGATGGGATATTACGCTTTCAGCTAATAAGTCTGCTTCGCTCAAAGCCTTGGTAGATCAAGACCCACGAGTTCTAGAAGCTCACCGACAAGCTGTCACTGCCACCGTCAACTATATTGAGGAGCACTGCATCTTTGCTCAGGTGAAGCAGCAGGGACAGGTGATCAGTGAGCAAACGAAGCAAGGTCAGTTTGCCCTATTTAAGCATGATGATAATCGCAACCAAGAGCCGCAGCTGCATACCCATGTCGTGATTCTTAATCAGACCCTGTGTGTCGATGGTAAATCGAGAACTTTGGATAGTCGAGAGCTGTTCAATCAGAAGAAGACTATCGGTGCTTACTATGACCATTCCTTTGCTCACCAATTACATAAGCAAGGCTTTGAGATTGACTGGACGGGTGAGCATACCTTTGAGATTCGAGGCTACGAACCAGAGCAACTAGAATCGTTCAGCAGCAGACGGCAGGATATCCGAGCATACTTAGAGCAACAGAATATTCAGCTAGAGCAAGCGACGGAGCATCAAAAGCAGATTGCTTGTTTAGAGAGTCGAACGGCCAAGGTTCATAAACTAACACCCGCAGATCATGAACTGCAGCGAGAGAGCTGGAAAAGAATATCTGCTGAACTCAATATTATTCATCCGCAACCGCAACAAGACTTAGAACGAGCTTATACAAGAGACTCACATCCCGGCAGCATACAGACGGTGATTGAAGCTGCCATTGAGAGCGCTACAGCGCATCAAGTTGCCGTCTCCCGACCGCGACTCTTGCAGGACTGCCTACGTCATGCTCAAGCATTCTATTCTCCAGTAGAGATAGAGCAAGCTTTGGAGCAGTCTGAGGAATTGATTTCTACGGACGATGGACGCCTAACGACTAACAGAGCGATTCAGCGAGAGCAATTGATCCTTGAGGTTGCGAATAATGGACAGGAATCTAGAGAAGCCTTAGTGACACCAGAGCAGGTCAATGCCATCGCTCAAGAGAAAGGTCTAAACGAAGGTCAAGCGGCTGGACTGCTGCACATGGCAACGAGCACCGACCAGATCACTTTGCTGCAGGGGAATGCGGGAGTTGGAAAGACCTATACCCTATCAGCCTTTAGAGATGTACTAGATGAAAATGCTCAACAAAGATTGAGAGGACTTGCACCCAGTGCAGCAACGTCTGAAGTCTTAGGACAAGAAGCAGGAATGCAATCAAGTACGGTGGATCGCTATCTGTTGATACCTAATAAGCAGCTACAGCGAGACGAGATCCTAGTGATTGATGAAGCCGGAATGCTCTCGACTCAGCAGATGGCGAAGCTGATTGAGAAAGCCAATGACCTCAGTAGTCGCTTGATCTTAGTGGGCGATACCAAGCAGCTCAGTGCGGTGCAGGCGGGTGCCCCATTCCGACTCTTGCAGGAACGTTCCCAGCTCAAAACAGTAACCATTGATGAGAACTTAAGGCAGGTGACACCGCAGCTTAAAGAAGCAGTTGATCTAGCAGCAGAGCAGCAGTCTCAAGCAGCGCTAGAGATCTTGGATGGTCATGGCTGCGTCAAAGAGATTCCAGTATTGAAGGCCCGTAATCATAGTGTTGCTAAGCGGTACCTATCCCGACCCCATGAGCGACAGGTACAGACCTTGATCATCTGTGATACCAATCAGGACCGCCAAGACATTACTCATCAAATCAGAGCCGCCTATATCGACCGTCAGACGCTGGGAACTGAGGCTCAAGTGATTGAGATGCTGCATCCGAAGAATCTAGATAAAAATGCGATCGCTCAGGCTTATAGCTATGAGGTCGGAGATGTGGTGCGGTTTCGGCGTTCTACGAAGCAGTTTCCTGAACCTTACTATCGGGTGGTTGATGTTCAACCCAACCGACTGAAGCTGCAGGACCGCTTTGGTGAGGTCAAAGATTGCCCTATTGATAAGTACAAAGATAGAGAGGTGTTTTCTGCTCAAGAGATTGAGCTACGAGTAGGGGACCGTCTGCGGTTTACTCGGAACCATCGAGAGTGGGGGCAGATCAATGGCCAGCTGTTCACGATTGATTCATTCAACCCTGATGGCACGATCTCCATCAATACCAAGGGGAAGATAGAGAGGCTGACCCCTGACCAATTAGTGCATGTTGATTATGCCTATTGCCGGACGGTGTATGCCGCGCAGGGTTGGACGGCGCAGGAGGCGATTTGGGCACCGGGGAAGAGTCCTGGTAAAGAGCAGACCTATGTAGCGCTCTCTAGAGCTAAGTCTGAGTTAGAGATTGTGACGACTGACCGTACAGGGTTGGGATTGAGTGCCCAGTTTTCCAGAGGTCAGGAGAATGCTCAGGATTTGATTGAGGTTCCGGTGAGGAGAAGAGATACCGAGCTACTGAAGCTGCAGCAGGAGGTGAAGGCATGGTTAGCGCAAGACCGTCCTGAACAGCCAGATCTGGCTGTGGGTGAGAGATTAAAGCAGAGGGTGAGTCAGCTATCGGTTCAGCGATCTGATTTAGTGTTTGACTGTCGGGAGCAGCAGCAGGAACTTGAGGAGATGGGGCCACAGCGGTCTTTATTTAATTGGAGTGGAGAAAGGCCGGAGGTGATAGAGGCAAAGCGGCAGCTATTGCACGAATCTCAGCAGCAGTTGAGCCAAGTGGAGCGGACTCTAAGGAAGGCACAGAGACAGTTACAAGGATGGCAAGGGCAAATGGATGCTTACCAGAAGTGGGATGAGGATCCACAGACGGAGCTGATGCGAGAGAAGGCTAGGCAGCTACAAGAGTCTCAGGTGCAATCAAGACTGCAAGATTTAACGATGGCCTATGAGCTACATACAAATGTTCTGACAATACTTAAGCAGGCGGGATCTCAAGAGGGCAGTGCATATGTTTATCGGGGTGAGCGATATCTATTGAGACTAGATGGGACAGAGCTGCGAGTTTGGCAAAATGAAATAGAGGAACCAATTCTAGAGATGCTTGACCTGCGTTCAGCAGGAGGCTACTTAGAAGTGCGGCAGATGAAAGTCACGAAAGATGGTTATCAAGACATCGCTACTGCTGCTCAATCATTCGAGTATCGGTATCAAGTAAAACAGTCCATCGACCATTATGGCCCCTCTTTCAGCCGATAGAAATGGTTTCAGGGGCAAGGCTTCTGCTGTGGCTAGCTTTATATCTGGAACTGACGGAACAGAAAAAGAGAAGCAGTATTGCCAAAACTAATAATTTTATTTGTTCAGAATATTTTAAGGGAAGTATTTAATTTGTTAAGTGTTGAAAATATGAATTCTGATTCTATTAACTTTTTCTGTTTTCATGGTGTAAGAGGGGTTTTGTTATGGTATGCCTATTTTAGGTGGGGATTCTAGTAAATAAAAATAGCTATCTTGGATTAGGATTTCAAAAATTAAATATTAAACCTGTTGCGTAGCAATCTTTTTGTGCGGATAAGTTTTGCTCTTCTAGCGAAGGTTGACAATATTTCTGCGCTTAAATTTGTAGTTACATGAATTCGTTTGCATGTTTTCTTTTTTGTAAAATTAAGCAATCAAATAAAATACGTCTAGATTGATTCTTAAAGATATCGATCATGAAAATAGAAATTGATGGTATCGAATTTTCAATCACGATTGATTTAGAGAATATAGAAATAAGAGGTGAAATATTCCTAGTGAGCTGGTTTTGAGAGAGCTGAGGTCAGAAAATAGATAAGTATGATGGTCTCCTAATTAGAGATACAAACCGTGATTGTTGGAGGGGCAATAATATTGATCTTGATAGTTTAACTGATGGTGAGATCAAAGTACAGATTTGGATTAATCTGAAACACCGAGAAAGAATACTATCTGTACGTGTATATGGGAAGGCTGATTTTTACAGGAAGTTCATGAACTTGGAGGAGATGATGCTTGAGCGAGGTTTGGAGGTAGATCACAGCATCATTAATCGATGGGTTCTCCATTATGGCCCTGAACTTGATGAGTGGGCTCGTCCACAACTCAAGCCTACCAACGATTCATGGAAAGTGGATGAGACTTATATCAAGGCTAATTTTGTAAGCTAGAATACTGTTTGATTTTCATAAATCTATTGGAGCACTGCAATGGACAAACCGTATATTAAATCATTTCCTTTTGCTGGACGACAATTAGCATTTAGTCAGCCAGATGGTAATTCATTCGATGTAATTGGTTGGGGAAATCACCATTACACTATATTCGAAACGGTTGATGGTTTTAGAGTAATAAAGGATCAATATACTGGAACTTATCAATATGCAAGACTTAATGAAACTTCTGATAAACTTATTCCAAGTGGAATTATTCTTGACAAAGAAAGAGAAGCCACAAATCTAAGCTTTGCAAAAAACTTGAGACTCATACATGAAAAACAGAAACAAGATGATTTTATAAACTCAGTAGATAGTTTAGTAAAACCTCGTTGGCTACAAAGATACGAGCAAATTAATGCTGATCAGATATCCTCGAATTTGTCAGATTCAGCACCGCTGTTAGATTCAGACAAGCACCACGTAGTTGGCGATATTGTAGGATTATGTATTGTAGTTGCTTTTCCTGACGAATCTATTCCTAGCTTTATTACTACATCAGAAGTTGATGATTTTTTTAATTTGAGAGGTTATACGGGTTTTGGAAATAATGGCTCTGTTTGCGATTATTTCTTAGAAAACTCAGATGGTAAATTGAAATATAAGAATGTTATTGCTCCGTATTATACAGCTAAACAAAATAAGTCATACTATTCAGATAAAACTCAGCCATACGGTACTCGTTCAGAAGAATTAGTAATTGAAGCCTTAGAATATTTAGAATTGAATGATTTTAATTTTTCTAGTTTATCTGTAGACGATGAAAATTACGTTCATGCGATTAGTATCTTATATGCAGGCGATTTCGATCATGATACCCAATTAGGAGTAGATGGTCTATTCCCTCATACTGGTTATTTTTCAAAGGAATATATGTTGAGTCCAGAAAAAATAGCTAATGACTATATCGTAGTAAACATTAGTGATCAATTATTATTGGGGACGATTTGTCATGAAACAGGACATTTAATATGCAATTTTCCAGATCTATATGATGAATTTAAACCACCCTCATTTGGTGTTGGTGCTTTTTGCTTGATGAGTAATAGCTTAGATATTGATGACAAAAATCCAAGTCAAGTTTGCGCCTACCTCAAATACCGTGCTGGTTGGTCTAATAATATATTGAATGTTGAAGAAGATAGTAATTTAGTAATTCAATCTGGAACAAATAATTTCTATATACACAGAAAAAATGAACGTGAATATTTTATAATTGAAAATCGGCAGCAGAGTGGACGTGATAAAAATATTCCTTCTGCAGGAATAGCTATTTGGCATGTTGATATAGACGGCAGCAACAATCATGAACAAATGACAGCTAAGTATCATTTTGAATGCTCACTTGTTCAAGCAGATGGCAGATATGATTTAGAAAAAAAGCAGGGGAATTGGGAAGGTGATGCTACAGATCTTTTCTATGCCGGGAATAATGATCAATTTAATGACAATACTACACCTGACAGTCGATGGTGGGATGGTACGTTATCAAATTTAGAAATTTACGATATCACAAATTCTTCAGTAAAAATGGGATTTAAAGCGCGTATTTCGTGATTCTATTGATGATATTGAGGTCGAGTAATTAGGTGTTTCAAATGAAATTTCAGATGATATTGCCTGCTGATCAATTGCATCATCTACTACAACATGCCCATCTTATCTGACCTATTTCTCTGCAGTGAAAGCCAGGGGAATGCCGCCAGGATTGCGATGCTTAGACTCGTGTCGCTAGTGGCATGGCAGCATATCAACTTCTATGGCCGCTATGAGTTTAGTAGAAAACCTGAGCTCATTGATATGAAAGCAATTCTTCAGCAGTTGATGCAGCTCCCACTCTGATAAAACTCACTCATTTCAATCTGGAGTATACCTTTTCGGGAAGTTATGCAAAAAAATCTCTTAAGAAGAATGGATTAATTAATAAAGTTGTATTTATCAAGAAAATACTACTCTATTATGTAAATATCATTTTATCCATTATCGAAAACTATTGAGAAAGTTGTTATGCTATCAAAGAAAAAATTTATTCCCTTTCTTGCTCCTGCGGTTTTTTTATTTAGTGGGTGTGGAACCCCTCTAGAAATTAAAGCAGTACAAAAATATGCAGAATTTCAAACACAGTCTGCCGAGCTTTTTCCTAAAATTTCTGATGACGTATATAAAACTTGCATTCGACAACTAGACTATATTATTCTAAATCGTGAAACTATTGATACAGATAGAGGTGTAAGGGAAGCTGTTTGCAATAATCCCGAGACCGGTTCGATTGCCTTGAAAAAAGCGTATACCCAAACACACAATATCATTCGTGAATATTTAGGTTCCTTGGGTGCTCTTGCAGCAAATGATCTGACTAATTATGATACCGAAATTAATGCCGTTGGAGAATCGATTCAGCGACTACCTGGCCTAGATTCGGGTCAACGCCAAGAGGCAGTTAGTGCTGGGACAGCACTAGCACGCATACTATTCACAGCATTTACCAACAACTATCGCCGCAGGGAGTTAAAAGAAGCAGTTATTACAGCAGATCCATCTTTGACGAAGCTTGTAGTAGCACTAGATACCTCCATTAAGAATCACTATGTTAATGGTCTTCTAGAGACTGAGCGAAATAGCCTTGACTCCTATTATAAACTGTTAATCAACCCTATTTTTAACCAAAGAGAAGGTCAAGGGATTGCCGTTCGGCAGTACGTAACTGAGGTATTAAAGTCAAATTGGTCAGAGAATCAAGAAACTATTCGTCTAAAACAAGATCTTGCTGCTAGTTATTTGACATTACTGAAAGGAATTGCATGTGATCACGCAAGCTTAAAGAACCTGTTTCTAAAAACCAAAACTGAGAACGCTGAGAATTTGACATGCGAAAATACTCCTGGCCTTGAAAGCTTATTTGCCAAATCGAGCACTATATACCCAGAAGATCTAGTTTTAGTTATTGAAAGCTATTCGAGAGAAGTCGCAATTCTCAATGATAGAGCGGACAAAGTCTTTACAGATTAAATTCAGTTTTTTATCTTCATTATTTAACGGAGTGTGCTATGTCTCAAGATTTAAGTTCAGAAAACTTACAAAAAACAGCCGCTGATTTTCGCGAAATGGGAAATCAGTTAACATCTCGTGTACTGATATTGCAGAATGAACTCGGAGACTCGATAAATAATGGTGATCCGCAAGATTCCATTGAAAGAAAACGTGATGATATAGATTTAACGAGCGCTAGAATTAATCAATGTTTTACAAAAGCAATAGAACTTGACACTAAAGCAGCCTTAGGTATCATAACATCTACTGATGTTATTGAAGCGGTAGCTACAATTGGTTGCGTCACTTCTAAAGTTAAGATTGCCATTGATAAATTAAATAAAATTCGATCGGCCTTAAGATTTGTTGCTGCCTTTATTGATATTGGAGCTGCTCTCGCGACTTTGGGGACATCAGGTGGAGTTTCTTTTGCCAATATAAGAGTTCTTATAGAAAGAATTGAAGCTTTATCTAAAATTGACCAAGATGGTTTGAGTAATGATGAAATAAATCAGCTATTACAAGCCTGTCTTTAAAATGAGGATGACATTTTGGTTCGTCGGCTACAGGCGAGTAAATGGTTGACCATTCGGGTAGCTTGTATTGCCACTGCCACAGGATATCGGTATTTGAGTGGGACCGGCTCACTGGTGCTCAGACAGTTGTCATTGTTGTTATTCTTCTGTGCTGGATTCAATGGTTGGGTGACACTGCTGTGAGATGGGGCCAAGTGGCTTCGCAATTATTTCGATAGGGAGCTGAGCGAGTTTACCCAGAAGGAGCTACTTCTTGACTGGTATCATCTTCATCGAAAATGTGCTGATTTTACGGGGATGATTTGTTCGACTCGTGCAGAAAAGAAGGCACTCAACAGTAAGCTCCATTCTTCGATATGGATAGGACGGGTAGGGTCTGCGCTTAAAGCGTTAGAAGCTTGCCGTCCGCACACCAAGAATGAGCAAAGGCTCCAAGAATTGATTGACTATCTCAAGGCTCGAAACTCCTATATCGTCAATTACAATGAGCGACGTTTAAACCGACAATATATGGGCAGTGCTCATACAGAGAAAGCCTGCGATCTGATTGTCGCTAAACGACAGAAGAATAAAGGAATGTATTGGTCGGAAGCCACAGCTGATGCACTCGCTGAAACGAAGACAGTCATGCTCAATCGGGCGTGGGATCTCTATAGGGTTGATAGGGAAATTCTTCCCCTTGCTACCACTCCTTAACCCATACCTTCTAGTCGCTAACTATGTCGATAAATGGACGTAGATAGGAGATTTCAGGTGACCCCAGAATTCGTTAGAACGAGAATTATATTAAGTCTTTAGAATGGCTCTGGTCATACTAACAGGTAATTCGTAAGATATGGATGGTTATGTTGCGACATATGTGTGAATTGATATGCCAACGAAATTTCATCCTAGTATAGATACCTTTAGAGTCATGACTGATTCTGAAGATGATCATGATCTACTGGATCAGTTAGCTCGACTATCTGACGTTGAAAAACTGACGCTTGAAGTAGGTAATCAAAGTATTTTTCTCGTAAAAATCAAGAATACTTCTACATCTCGTCAAGGTTGGGAATTCCTTCAACAATATCTAACAGATCAAGAGGCTGTTGAGCCGATCATGATAGATGAAGCCGGACATAATCTGATTCCAACAGGTGCCATTTCAGTACGGTTCACAAATGTGTCTACTGAAACTGAGATTGAAAAATTTTCTTGTCAATTTAATTTAATTCTTGAAAAGGTGAACCAATATATTCCACAACAACTTATTTTTAGACCTCTCAAGCTCTCAGAAATTTTTCTCCCAGATTTAATTCAGTCTATATCAAAGATAAAGGGCGTTGAAGCAGCGTGGGCAAATGCCTATGCTCGTTATCAGAGAATTTGAGAGAAAATTTACTCTTGAGTTTTTTTCTGTCCTGTGAACAAAAATAATTTGAAAAGGTCTTATAAAATGCATATTTTCAATAAAAATAAACAGCGGGTTGAGTTAGAGATTGTCTCTACTAGTGTTGAAGATCAACGACTAGGTTTGCCGCCATCTATTATCGCAACTGGACGAACATCTATTGGTCAAACTGATGTTTCAGAGCTAATCACACGTGCCTGTCGATCTTTTTTTCTTATAGGGCTTCAACAAGGTGTTGTGCGCTCAAGTTCCCCAGCTTCAGTCGAGGCTCCTCTTGTTGTTCGTGAGGTTGAGTCAGGTTTAATTCGCACGGCTTATCACGAGATTGTCGTTCGATTTAATGCCAGAACATCTGGGCAAACTCGTACTAACTTGTTGGCACGATATGGCTTTCAAGTCAGAAAAGTTAACCCATTCGTGCCTGAACAGGTGATTGTATATGACCCCAACAATCAGTATCGAAATGAAGGCCTAGTGGATGTTGCCAATGATTGGTCTGAGACTGATGATGTTGTTTTTGCCACCCCAAACTTTGTGTCGCAATTTGTTCGGGACGCTCCCCCCAGTATTCGTACGGAGGAATGGCATCTTCGTAATTTAGGTAAGGATAGCCAAACTGCCGGTGAAGACGTTGATGCCCTGAGTGCCTGGGAGATTACAACAGGAAATTCTTCTATTGTGGTTGCTGTGCTTGATGATGGTGTAGAGATCGAGCACTCTAATCTAGTCTCTCGTATTACTCCTAATGGTCGTGATTTTTTTATTCCTGAGGATCATCCTGATCATTCCAATCCTAGTCCTAAGATTTTCCAGTTTCCGTTCGATGTATTAGCGGGTAATGATATTCATGGCACGCCCTGTGCTGGAGTCATTGCTTCTGATGGTGAAAGTGGAGGTGCTGTCGGAATTGCCCCCGGCTGTCGTATTCTTCCGATTAAAATATTTCATGCTGATGATCTTGCACCTGATGAACATGTTGCCAATGCAATTCGTTATGCAGCTGCAAATGCAGATATTTTGTCTTGTTCTTGGAGTGGTCCTCAAAGTCCAGATATTGAGTTGGCTATAGAAGATGCTAAGCAGTTAGGGCGAAATGAAAAAGGAGCCGCTATTTTTTGTGCTGTGGGGAATGGCTTTGCTAGTCCAGTCAGTTTTCCTGCAGCTCACAGCGAGGCCATCGCGGTGGGGGCATCAACTGATAATGCAACTCTTGCAAATTACTCAAATATTGGGGAAGAAATTGATTTTGTGGCTCCTTCAAGTGGTGGAATTAAAGGAATTTTTACCACCGATATTTCTTTGAATAATCGTGGTTTCAATCTTGGCTCAAGTACTGCAGGTGGTTCCGATGGCTTATATACTAATGATTTTGGTGGTACTTCATCGGCAACCCCTCTCGCAGCTGGCATTGCAGCACTAATGTTATCTGTAAATCCCGAATTAAGTGCTGATGAGATACGAGAGATTTTACAGAAAACCGCTAAAAAGATTGGCCCTTCATCTAGTTACGATGGCAACGGATTTAGTCCTCGCTTTGGTTTTGGAAGAGTGAATGCGGGTGAAGCCGTCAAGGAAGCTCAAAGACGGGCTGATTTTGAGTAAGTAGCTAGGCGGAATTGGAGAGTGATCAAAACCGGGGGAAGCTGGATCCCTTGCACTTGAGATCCTTCAGTCACATCCCTCTTCGGCATCATTGAGGTATCGATAGACACTGGCCTTAGCAAGACCGTAATCCTTCATGAGCACCCGGATCAGCTCCCCCTGCTCTCGCCTTTGCCGTAGCTCGGAACACTGCTGTTGATTCAACTTATTCTTACGCCCAAAACTGACCCCACGAACTTTCGCATTTTTGATTCCATCCATCTGGCGTTCTGCTCTGATTTCAGTTTCAAATTGTGCGATCGCTCCCAGCACATTAAAGAGCAACCGACCAGTTGCATCAGCAGTATCAATACTCTGGTCAAGCACTTGTAGATGGACCTGCTTGCTATTCAATTGCTCTGCCAACTGGCACAAGTGGAGCGTAGAGCGGGCCAGCCGATCTAACCGAGTCACTACCAGCGTGTCTCCATCCCTGACATACTCCAGACAAGCCTTAAGCCGAGGCCGTTGGTTTGAAACACCACTGCGCTTCTCCTGAAAAATCTTGTCACAGCCCCTGAGCTTATCGAGCTGCGAGCAAGATGGTCAAGGCGATCCGAGAATTCAGGGTGTACATCCACAACAACCAGGGGTTTATCCAAAACTATGGAGAGCGATATCGTTGTGGTGAAAGGATTTCAACCGGGTTTGTGGAGTCTGCTGTCAATCAGATCATTGCTAAGCGGATGGAGAAAAAGCAACAGATGCGCTGGACACCCAAGGGTGCTCATTTGTTGCTTCAAGTGAGAACAAAGGTTCTCAATGCTGAGTGGAAGGAGACGATTGAAGAATGGTACCCACGAGCAGGACCAGTGGAGGAAATGCCTATGGCTGCTTGATTCCCCTGGTTTTGATCACTCTCTACTAACTTGGCGTTGTACACTACTCATCAAAATCAAATGTGATCGATAGTGCTGATGAAATAGGTGTTTAGGGTACATCGGAACAGAAAACAACGCTAAGGCTGTAACTTTTTGAGGGTATAGGTTTCAGGCGCTAATTTTCGCATTTTTCGAGGCAGCGAAATTGACACATTCCTTTCTAGGTATAGG
>NZ_PQWO01000038.1 GCF_003231495.1 Acaryochloris thomasi RCC1774 | reverse complement strand
TTGCTTGCCGTTATGGATGCGACCGTTTTTGACGACCTTTTGAGACCCGCAGCTAGGACAGATTAGGGGTGACATTGTTGAGCATGAACGATTGAGCTACCTCTATCCTTACATCTGGCGGACTACCCAGCCCGGAGCTGGTGACAGATGCGGTGGGTGTGGATGCGATCGCATCCCGTCTCCAGACCCATCTCACAAATCCTCAGCCGCTCCCCTCTAGAGATGCCTGCCGTCAATTTGCCACCGAGCACTATAGCTGGCCAGTGATTGCCCAGCAGGTTCGCCAAGTTTTACTCGCCTAAGAGACCGCCATGAAAATTCTGTTTATTGATCAAAGTGGTCAACCCGGTGGGGCAGAGCTATGCCTGATGGATATTGCCCGTCCCTATCGAGATCGGTGTTTGGTGGCGCTGCTGGTCGATGGTCCCTTTAAAGACCTGCTAGAGCAGCAGCAAATTCCGGTGCAGGTGCTGGCACAGCAGTCGATTGAGATTCGCAAAGACAGCAGTTTGTGGCTGGCACTCAGCCGTATTCCAGCTCTGCTGCCCCTGCTCGGCCAAGTCGTGAAACTGGCGCGTCAGTTTGATGTGATATACGCCAATACGCCCAAGGCGCTGGTTGTGGGTGCGATCGCAAGCCTTATCACCCGCCGCCCCCTGGTCTACCATCTCCACGACATTTTATCGGCCAGCCACTTTAGTCATACCAATCGACAGATCGCCGTCACCTTAGCTAACCGCGCCACCCTCGTGATCGCCAACTCCCACGCCACGCAAGCCGCCTTCATTGAAGCCGGAGGACGGCCAGAGCTAACCCGTATTCTATACAATGGCTTTCAGCCTGATAACTATCTGATTCCGCTCCATGAACAAGAGGCGTTGGCCAAAGAACTTGACCTCAACCGCGATACCTTTTGGGTCGGTCACTTTAGCCGCCTATCGCACTGGAAAGGTCAGCACATACTGCTAGATGCCTTGGCGCTTTGCCCTGAAGAGATCTCAGCGTTGTTCGTCGGTGATGCGCTATTCGGTGAAGCCGATTATGTTCAACACCTACAGGCAAAAGTTAAAGACTTAGGGCTAGAGAACCGGGTTCGTTTCCTTGGATTTCGGAATGACGTGCCTCAAATGATGAGTCTTTGCCATCTGATTACTCATACCTCAACGGCTCCCGAACCCTTTGGGCGCGTCATTGTTGAAGCCATGCTCTGTGGACGCCCCGTCATCGCCGCCAACGCAGGGGGAGCCACCGAACTCATTAACTCTGGTCAGACCGGATGGCTTTGTGAATCGAATGCTCCGCAACAGCTCGCAGACCAAATTATCTTTTGCCACCAGCACCCCGAACAAAGTCAGGTCATCGCTAAAGCCGCTCAGCAAAAAGCGAGTCAAGATTTCAATCTATCTGTTGTTAATCAGCAGCTGGCACAAATATTGCAGCCCCTCTCATCTGAACCAACGTAGCTGGCACCTAAAGCTGTAAAGCTATCAGAGACGGGATCGAGTTAAGACCCAAATCGCCAAAGTTGGGGAGCTTGAGTGGTTGGGCGTGCCAACTGGACCAATTGGCCATCCGACGTGCCTGGACTGCCCGCAAGTGACAGGCGACTGGCTCGATTGATAATTTGATAGTTCCCCTTCCCCTGATCAATCAAGTACCAGTGCTGACTCGGCTGGTCCGTTCGATCCGTTAGCTGAACCGGATCGCCATCATTCCAGGTCTGGCTGCTACCTTGCTTCGCTTCTAGAGCCTTACCGCTGCTAAGAAGCTGATAGTATCCATCCTCTACATAAATAAACTGCCAGCCCCGACGCGACGCAGCAGATAAAATCGCGCTGCTGCCGCTGGTAATCGTTTGACTGCTATTCGGAACCGAGAGCGCAGCGTTGGCCCCTAGATTTTTGAGCACATAAAACTGACGTGGGTTGATAAAGGATGGATCAAGCTCATAGAAAATATTGGGGCTAGGCCTTGCATTGCGAACTTCATCAAAGAAAACGGTTTGCTTCCGACTATCTTTACCGGGACGATAAATGCCGAACTTATGAAACAATCCTTTGCTGCGCCGCTTGGAGTTGCTAGTAAAGCCAATGGCTCCCTGATATCGCTTAAGTCTGCGGTACTGCTTGTTGGTGACGGGTCTGACCCACGCCTGCATAAACCCCTCGCTGGGATTGAGACTAAATTTGTAATTGAGAATTACGTCATGCCAGACCCCTCTTTTAACCGTGAATCGATCCACAATTTGCATACCGCGATCGTTGAGAATCTGAAGCGTGCCCTTTAGACGCCCGTCCTTGCGATAGAGCAATAGCGACGCAGGTGGACCCTTGGGAGAAACCTGCCAAAATTGGGTAATGAAAAGACCACTACCGACTTGATAGTCAGTCGGCAGCTTGAAGCTGAAAGCCGTATACCGCTCTTCGCCCCAGGGAATAACGGATGTGCGCGAGCCACCGGTAAAGCTGGGGTCAAACGGTTTTCGGCGTGATTTCCTGCCCGTGCGCGACCCCTCAAACCACAGCTCAGACCGCTCCTTACCGCGATTGTTGGGCAACACTTGAAACATGAGAGAGTGAGAGCCTTGGCGATATTCCGTTGTGCTGATGGCGGGCGGGCGAGCATGCCCATGCACCTGTCCTTCTAACACTAAGCTGTTGTCAATCAGGTCACCATCAACGCTGTTCTTGACATAGTTGTCTTTGCCATCTCGACGGCTGCGAATGCTCGCCCCTTCAGCATCGACTGACATGAGAATCTCTCCCCATGCCGGGGGACACAGCATCAGAAAAACAAGCGGTAAAGCAATGGATTGGAGTTTCATGAGTGAGTGATGCAAGGAGCAAGGGAAAACGGGAACGGATTTGGACGAATACAGAGCTTGAACGGCGTGTATTAGCCGGAGGAGACGCCATTGGTAGCGCCAATGCTCTGCTTGCCAAGCCCATTGACTTCCTTCAGGATAACGAAGAAGTCTTTAGATCATGACGAGACGAGAGGGCAGCCTACCCATAAGTACTGGACTCAAGGTTCGGAAAAACGTTCCAGCCAGACCTGGAACAGGTGGCCACACCTAGAAAGAATAGGCGTTATCTTCAGTCAAAAAAGCTCACGTATCAGATCTAAACGTGAGCTATCTCCTGTACTCTTATCCTGTATTTAAAGTGATAGACAGACCTCAATCCCCTCTTCGCGAGCGTCAATGAACGACAGGTCAGACCCTATAAGGTGCCCTCCTGAACTGAAATATACCGAACCTAAAATATAATGACTCAGCTGACTAACGTGTGGATTGCTCCAGAAAAAATTAAAATTCCAGACTTTATTATCTGTGGCGCAATGAAGTCTGGAACGACAACGTTGCACCATGTTCTTGATCAACATCCAGATATCTATATACCTGAGAAAGAGATCCATTTTTTTGATATTGATAACTTATTGGAACACCCTGACTTCTTCTTATTTAAGCAAGGACAGTGGATCTCGCAAGATATCCATGAAGATCCGGAAAAATTTTGGCGCTGGTATGCCCGTCATTTTGCCGCAGCTCAAGCCGGTCAGATGATTGGCGAAGACTCTACCGTTTATCTCAGTTCTAAACGAGCGGCGCAGAGAATTGCCCTACAGCCCAAAGACATCAAAGTTGTGGTCATGCTTCGCCACCCGACCAGCAGAGCCTATTCTCAGTATTGGCACATGCTTAGAACGGGTAGGGCTGTCTATGATTTTGAACAGATGATTCAGTATGATCCCTACAGTGTTTTAGGACGGAGCATGTACTATGAGCAACTGGAAGATTTTCTAAGGTATATTCCGAGAGCGCGCATTAAGATCGTTCTGTTTGAAGAATTTATTGCGAATAAAGCACAGACTGTACGGTCAGTCTGTGAGCATGTCGGCGTTGATTTTGAAGCACTACCAACAGCTGCTTTTAAATCTCATGAAAACTCTGCTCGAATTCCAAAATATTTAAAGATTCAGATCTTAAGAAACAAATGGTTCCGCCAGCTAAACACGATTAACTATGGCGATTTTCTGCCCACTCACCACGGTCAATCTAAGTCAAAATTCAATATTCCAAAAATAGTTAATAAGGCCCATCGGCTTATTAATCCGCTCACCGACAGCAGACCTCCTAAGATGAGAGCGTCAACCAAGCAGTTTTTAGATGATTTCTTTAAAAAGGAGCTGGCTGGACTCGATGAGCTATTGGGGCAGGAGCTTTTATCTCTCTGGTTTGATTAATGTCACGCTAGCAAAACAACATTGGCTGTTTTGCCGTTACCAAACGGCTGAGGGCAGATGCTGAGAGCGTTTGGCCTGATTTGGGTACACTGGTCAATAGGTCTTGTGTTTAGGATCTGAGGGCGCAGTTTAGAGAAAGAAGTGTTGTCTGTGGAAAGTCTCAACGTATCTTTAGGGTCTGAGCTTCGCCTGCTGCTTCGCTGTGCAACCACCCAAATTCAGGATGCCTCGATTCAGGAGATTGAGGTGTTGGCAGGCCAAAATGATCTGGACTGGGATTATCTGATTGAAACGGCAGGTAATCACGGTGTTCTCCCGTTGCTCTATCAAAGCTTGAGCGCTGTTGCCCCTGATGTTGTCCCGCAACAAATGCTGAAGCAGCTGCGACAGTTTGTACAGCAAATTGCTCTGAAAAATACTCTGTTCACGCGGGAACTGCTCAGTATTCTGCAGCTTCTAGAAACGCACGGTATTCGCGCCTTGCCTTTTAAGGGTCCGGTTCTGGCCGTTTCTGCCTATGGGAATCTGGCGCTGAGAAATTTCTGTGACCTAGATATTTGGGTGGAGCCGCACAGGGTGTTAGATGCGATCGCAATTCTCACCACAGAGGCAGGCTACTGTTCTGGGCGGCAGTGGCATTTTTTAGATCCTGCTCAGGAAGCGTCATTTATGAATTCTTGGCGGGAATACGGTCTCAGAAAAGGCATCGTCCCCATCGATCTGCATCGAAATCTGACCGTAGAGGATTTTCTTTCGTCGGCCTTGACCTTCGATCTGCTGTGGGAGCGCCGCGAAATGATCACGATTGCGGGTCAGTCAGTCCCTAGCTTTAGCCAAGCCGATCTCTTAATCTACCTTTGTCTGCACGGCTCGAAAGAGTGCTGGCGCGGTCTCAAATGGATCTGTGATGTTGCTGAGTGGGTCCAAAACTCTCCCCAGGCCAACTGGACAGAAATACTGATGCGATCGCAAGTACTACGATGCGAGCGGCGACTGCTGTTGGGGCTATCACTAGCCCATACGTTTTTAGGTACTCCCCTTCCCCCCTTAATTGAGCAAAAGCTTGCCCAGGATGTCATTGGTCAGCAGCTCACCCACCAGTGCGTTCAGAAATTGTTCGATTCTAACAATCGCCTGGGCCGGCGCTTTACGCGCGAAAAATTTTGGTTCCATCTGCGGTCGGTTGAGCATCCCCAGGACCGATGGGACAGCTTGAAAGAGATCAGGCGTCACATGAGATCAAAAGTGATCAAGGTATTACCCAATACCCTAGATCATGAATTTTTACCTCTGCCGCGCCCTTTTTACTTTCTTTACTACTTTTTGCGTCCGGTGCGGCTCTTAACGCAAACCGGTAAGAAAGCATTGAGCCTTGTTTTTTGAAGGCCCGTGACTTCGGGGGCTAAAGGCTCGATAATCGTGTTTTGAAGCTGCGCCTAACCAACCCTGTCATGACTCCTCCAACGCCTTGGCGACCCACATTGGCCCGCGCCCTTCATCGCAATCGGTCTCTCCCCAATGCCCGCTATCTGCAGTTGGCCACGCTCACGCGAGATCAGAAGCCTGCTAACCGCACCGTCGTTTTTCGTGGTTTTCTTGAGGCCTCTAATCAGCTTAAATTTGTGACCGACCAGCGCAGCGCCAAAGTTGGGCAAATCCAGAGCTGTAGCTGGACTGAAGCCTGCTGGTACTTCCCAAAAACGCGAGAGCAGTTTCGGATTTCGGGTCAGCTGCGGCTCATTGATCGAGACTGTGCTGATGCATCCCTACAGCGCCAGCGTCAGCTGACCTGGAAAGCACTCTCAGAGTCGGCGCAAGAACAGTTTGCATGGCCGACACCCGGAATGCCGCAGACGGAGAATCCTGCTGCAATAGAGTCCCTTGACGCAGACCGCCCCCTCTTATCATTTTGCCTCGTATTGCTAGAGCCGAATCGGGTCGATCATTTAGAACTACGCGGAATGCCGCAGCAGCGACGCCTATATCACTTAGAATCATCGGGTCAATGGTCTGTTCAGCCCGTCAATCCCTAAAAGGTCTGATTCGTATCGTTGTCTGCACCTAGATCTAAAAGCTCACGGATCTTAACTTTTTGAACATTGTTAAATAGAAGAAACGAAGAAACGCACCTTAATTTGCGAAGGGCCTAGAATTCCTGTGGTCGAATTGATCGATACCTTAGCTAGCTATGTGCCCCGTTTGGTTGTGCGCCATCTGTCAGAGGAAGCAAGTCCCCTCCGTCCGCATCGATCTGAACAATATTCGGCAGCTCTCTTGTTTGCTGACATCTCAGGATTTACTTCTCTCACTGAGGCGCTTGCTCAATCTGGACCAACGGGTTTAGAGGATTTGACCCAAATTCTCAATACTTACTTTGGCGATATTACAGATTTGATCTTGGCCCACGGAGGGGACGTGATTAAGTTTGCGGGTGACTCGCTGCTGGCTGCATGGACGGTCACAGAAAGCGGTTCTTTGGAAACGGTTACTCATCAAGCCGCAGAATGTGGACTCATCATTCAGGCCTATGCCCAGACCTATGAACCGCCTGAGAACGTTGATCTAACGCTTCGCATCTGTGTTGCTGTGGGGGAGATCACGGTCGCCTATGTGGGGGGCGTCTTGAACCGATGGGACTATATCGTAACGGGGCCACCCCTCAGTCAACTCAGCCGGCTTTTTATCCAGGTTCCGCTAGGGGGAGTGGCTTTGTCGGCTTCTGCTTGGGCGCTTGTGCAGGTAGTGGGCCAGGGAAAGCCGTTACCCCAGGGGGATCGGTTACTCAGATCAATTGCCCCCTCTTCTCAGTGTCCTGTGGCCGATGAACCGGTGCCCGGTGTCCTCTCAGAAGGCCTGCGCTCTTACATCCCAGGGGCAATTCTGGCCCGTCTGTCTGCGGGGCAGATGGATTGGTTGGCTGAGTACCGGCAGATTACGCTCTTGTTTATTCATTTGCCGCAGTTGAGTGACTCAGCGTCGCTGGAGCAGATGCAGGCCACGATGGTGATGCTGCAGCGCATTTTGTATCGCCTAGAGGGCAGCGTTAACAAAATTAGCGTTGATGAGAAGGGGAGTACGCTTGTTGCCGCGTTTGGGCTGCCGCCTTTGGCCCATGAAGATGACCCGGAACGTGGGATCAAGGCTGCATTGGTAATGCAGGAAAAGCTACAGGCTCAGGGGTGGCATTGCAAAATTGGGGTGAGTACAGGCAATGTTTTCTGCGGCACGATTGGGAGCGTTCAGCGCTGCGAATACACGATGATTGGGGCGGTCGTGAATTTAGCGGCTCGACTGATGCAGGCGGCTGATCGGCAAGTTCTCTGTGATCGCGAGACCTACCGAGCTAGCCGATCAAAACTCACCTATAACGCACTGTCACCCCGGCTCTTCAAGGGTTTCGATAGACCAGTGTCTGTTTATCAGCCCCTGGGTCTTACCCCACCGCCATTGATTGCAGAGACCGATCTAATCGGATGCCAGCGTGAACGTCAACATCTGATCGAAATGGTGCGACGCTGGCGAAAGAAGCGGCGACCCAGCATCGCAATCCTTGAGGGTGAGGCCGGGATCGGAAAGTCTAAACTGCTCGCCAACTTTTTGCACTGGGCTAAAACCCAAAATCTGTCTTTTACCTCAGGGGCCGGAGACGCCATTGAGCAATTTACGCCCTACTATGCTTGGCGACCTATTCTCGCTCAACGACTGGGGCTAGAGACCGATACCCGTCAGCGACGTCAGCAGCTATTAACGCTTTTAGCATCAGATTCAGATGTGCCCACGCGGTTGGCAAAGAGCCCTGAGGCCATTGCGCCCTTACTCAATGTTGTGTTCGATGTTGATTTCCCAGAAACAGAGCTCACGCAGCAGATGCAGGGGGCGGTCCGTGCGGACAATATCCGAGCACTGCTGCTGCATTTGCTAGGCGTTACATCAGCGCCCATGTTATTTGCGTTTGAGGATGCTCACTGGCTTGATTCTGCCTCATGGGCATTATTACGTACCCTCAGCCAGAAAAAGTGGCCCGTCCTGATTGTGATTGCCACTCGTCCCCGCACAGGCTCACGTCCCGATGATTATCAACAGTTGCTGACGGCGGACCAAACAAAGTATTTGCGGTTGGCGGGGCTGTCCCGTGCTGAAACCCAACAGTTTGTCTGTCAGCAGCTTGGGATCCAGACGTTGTCAGAGTCGGTCACCACCTTTATTTATCAGAAGGCTGAGGGACATCCGTTCTTGAGTGAAGAGTTGGCCTACGCGCTGCGAGATGCGGGGGGGGTTGCGATCGCAAATAATCAATGTGACTGGACCGCCGATGGCCCTCACGAACAGGAGCTGAATTTGCCCACCACGCTGCAGGGACTGATCACCAGCCGAATTGATCGTTTGACCCCTGCTCAGCAGCTTCTGCTGAAGTCCGCTAGCGTCATTGGCCGTAGCTTCCTTTATCCGTTGCTGTACGAAATCTACCCGCTGTCTGCTGATAAACATCAGCTTCCCCAGAATGTTCAGGGGCTATATCAACAAAAACTGCTGGTGCTGGAATCGCCAGAACCCCTGGCCTATATGTTTCGCCACGTGCTGATGCAGGAAGTCACCTATCAGCTGATGTTGTTTTCTCAGCGACGAGAGCTGCATCGTGCGATCGCAACCTGGTACGAAAGTTCATCCCGTCAAGACGCCTATGGACTGCTTGCCTTCCACTGGAGCCGTGCGGAAGACAACCTCAAAGCCCTTGAGTATCTCGACAAGGCCGGTGAACAGGCCCTCACCAGTGGTGCCTATCAGGAAGCCATTGCGTTTTTGACCCAAGCCCTAGAGCGAACCCAGACTGACCAGCCGCGTCAGGCTCGATGGCATCGACAGTTAGGAGAAGCTTGCCTAAGTCTAGGGCAGCTCCAAAAAAGTGAGCATCACTTGCAGGCCGCACTCTCACAACTCGGACAAGCCATGCCGCAGCGGTCTCTTTGGCTAAACTTGCTAAGACAGATTGGACAACAAACCTGGCATCGATTGAGGTCTCGCTCTCCTGAAATTCTCTCCACCGCGCTTCAGCTCAAACGCCTAGAGCTGACAAGAGCCTACGTCACCTTGGGAGAAGTCTACTACTACACGCATCGCCGGACCCTCGCCACCTATGCCAGCATTACAGGGCTTAACATCGCAGAGACCGCTGCTCCTTCCTCAGAGCTCGCTCGGATTTATGCGAATGTGTGCTTTGCTGCCGGACTCAACCAGCTTCATGGCCTCGCCCGTCGATACAGTACCCTCGCCGAGATCACTCTGCACGAGCTGGATGCCTCGCTTTCATGTGTTGGGTGGGTCGCCCTGGTCACGGGAGCCTATCGCAGCGGCGGGGGCCGGTGGTCTCCCGCACAGGAACGTCTTCAGGTTGCCATTGATGCCTATCGTACCCTTAGTGATCACCACCATTTGGCTGAATCCCTAGCAGCTTTGGCGTTGGTCAAACATTGCCAGGGCCGCTTTAGAGACGCATTGCTCCTCTGGGAGCAAATCTATCAAACGGGTCATCAGTGCGGCGATATTCAAGCCCAGGCCTGGGGGCTGTTGGGACAGATTGAAGAGCGCTTAGCGATGTCAAATATCGGTCGCCCCCAATCCCTGACAGCTTTGGGCATAGGACTCCCCACAGACTCTTTAATGACCGTTGGAGTTCAAACCCTAAACCTTATGCAATCAGCTCAAAAACTGCTCAGAGAGCGTCCTGATTTAGTGAGTGAGCGGATCCGGCTGCAAGGTCTATCATCGCTGATCTTCTATTGTCAAGGAGAATTGGCGCGATCCCGGCAGGCTGTTGCCCTAGCTCTAGACTCTATTCAGCAGTCCCCACCGATCGCACTCTATGTCTTAGAAGGGTACGGTAGCGTCTTAGACGTATCCTATTTGCTGGGTGAGTTCGCTCTCTGCCGCCAAGCCCAGAGCGCTCTACAAAAATATGCCCAATCTTTTCAAATCGGACAACCACGACAGCTGTATTGGCTGGGATATACCAATTGGATTCAGGGCAAGGTTCAACAAACTAAGCGTCTGTGGAAAAAAGGACTCGATATAGCGCAGCAGCTTGAGATGCCCTATGAGCAAGCCCAAATCCATCGCATGTGGAGCCTCTGTCTCTCGAGCGATCCATCTCGCCAATGGCATCAAGCGCAGGCCGATGAGCTGTTCCAAATGCTAGAGATAGGGCCTCAGGCTCAAGACAGCGAGAGACACGATTCGAGATCGGATTAACGAGATTATCCGAGAGACCTTTGTTATCTGGAGTTGGCGGGGGCCTTACCGGTCTCTTAACGAATTTGCCCTTGTCAACTGCCCCCTAGCGGTTGACACTGGACTGTAGAGCGGATTGGCAGTTAAGAGGTTATTTCATGAAAAAAGTGATGGCGATTATCTTGGGGGGCGGAGCAGGTACTCGGCTTTACCCGCTAACCAAGCAACGCGCCAAACCTGCTGTGCCGTTGGCTGGTAAGTATCGTCTGATCGACATTCCTGTTAGTAATTCCATTAACTCTGAGATTACAAAGATATACGTGTTGACTCAGTTCAACTCAGCCTCTCTCAATCGGCACATCAGCCAAACCTATACGTTCTCTGGCTTTATTGATGGCTTTACTGAGGTCTTAGCAGCCCAGCAGACGCCAGAAAACCCCAACTGGTTTCAGGGCACAGCAGATGCTGTGCGGCAGTACCTATGGATGCTGTCGGAATCAAAAGATATTGATGAGTTTATTATTCTGTCTGGTGACCATCTTTACCGGATGGATTACCGAGAGTTTGTCCACCGTCACCGGGAGACCAACGCAGATATCACGCTATCGGTTGTGCCTATCAGTGAGTCAAGGGCCTCCAGCTTTGGCCTTATGAAGATCGATCAGTCGGGTCGCGTTGTTGACTTCAGTGAGAAGCCCACGGGGGATGCCCTCAGAGCAATGCAGGTTGATACCTCGACGCTGGGACTCTCTGCATCTGAGGCAAAAGAGAAGCCCTACATCGCTTCTATGGGGATCTATGTTTTCAAGCGAGATGTCTTGATTGATCTGCTGAAGAATTCGCCGGAATCGACAGATTTTGGTAAAGAGATTATTCCATCGGCCGCGGCGGACCACAACGTCCAAGCCTATCTTTTTAACGGCTATTGGGAAGATATTGGAACGATTGAATCGTTTTATGAGGCGAATTTAGCGCTGACCCGACAGCCTGCACCACCCTTTAGTTTCTACGATCGTGAAGCGCCTATTTATACCCGATCTCGCTACCTGCCGCCGACGAAAATGCTCGACTGTCAGGTCAAAGAGTCGATGATTAGTGAAGGCTGTATTCTCAAAAACTGTCAGATTAATAATTCGGTCTTGGGGGTCCGATCACGCATTGAATCCGGCTGTGTGATTGACCGAGCCATGATTATGGGGTCTGACTACTATAAGAAGTCTCCAGAACACGCTGCTGATCCGAGCCATCAGCAGGTGCCCCTCGGTATTGGTCGTGATACGACGATTCAAAAGGCAATTGTGGATAAAAATGCCTGCATTGGTTCTAATGTACAAATCATCAACAAAGATCGTGTCGAGGAAGCAGATCGCGAAAGCGATGGCTTCATGATTCGCAGCGGTGTGACGGTGGTGCTGAAGAATGCCGTGATTCCTGACGGGACTGTGATTTAGAGTTGGTCTTTAGCGGATGGGCTTCCAGTCACCGGACGGGATAAAGGCCGCCCAGTAGTAGGGATGCTGATATTTAGGACTGTTCAGCATCTCTAGCTGCGTTTTCCGTAGCGCTTCTCCCCGACCCTCTTTATTGAGCAAACGCTGATAGTACTTCACCATTAGATCTTTGGTGCCGATGTCATCCACCTTCCAGAGACTGAGCACTTGACTTTCAGACCCCGCCATCACGAAGGCGCGTCTAAGACCATAAACACCTTCACCATTTTCCACGTTGCCCAGACCTGTCTCGCAGGCAGAAAGAACCACGAGCTTGGTCCCCTGCAGATTGAGGTTGGTTGCTTCTAAGGCGGTAAAGATGCCGTCTTCGGTGCCACTCTTGCGTGGATTGGCTCCTGCTAGGGCTAGACCGGAGCGCAGCAGAGGGTTCTCGTACTTTTTCTCCTGCTTTGCTTTAGGGGGCTTTTGAGAAACAACACTAATGCTGGCTCTATTGTTATTGGGAGTAGAGACCGCCTCTAGATCGGTTTCTAGAAAGAAGCCGTGGGTGGCGATGTGGAGTATCTCTGGAGATTTGACTTGCTTAAGGGCATTCTCTGTGGCTTGGTTCTGGGTAAACAGTGTCGATTGAGGGAGTAGTTTTTGAAGCTGCTCTGCTTCTGCTTTGGTGCCGGGTAGGGGGCCGAAACTGAGGTTTAGGTCTTGGGAGCTGCGGTTTTTTGCTGCTTGAGCGGATGCGATTTTGATGCTTTCTCCCGGACTTTGATAGTCGGGGTTGGCAATGATGACGGGTGGCTGCAGCTTCTGTTTAGAGTTTGTGGTCTGGAGTGTGAGGAGATCTCGACCGGAGGAGAGGTAGGTGATGTCGTAGTTCTCGACCAGGTACTGATTGTTCTCATCGACGAGGGCGGCAAAGGGAATTAGGTTGAGTTGGCTATCGGGAGATAGAAGAAGCTGGCGGGTGTTGCCCAGTTTTGCTCGGATGGGCTGCATGATCTGCTGGTCGAGCTTGCGGGCGATGGGCTTGATGTTGGAGGTGTTTGATTTGAGGGCTTGGCGGAATTGGGTGACGGTCTGGTCGATGGGGGCTGCTTTGCCGAGATCAGTCCATTGGAGGGTGCCGTCTGCGTTGAGGATGTAGGCAGCGTAGTGGGGAGTTCCCCACTGAGATTCTTGCTTGATGGCTTTGGCATTGAAGGGGCTGTACTTGACGAGTTCGATTAGGGCTGCACCTTGAGGGATTTGTTCTTGGATACCAGCAGTGGTGACGGATTGGGTCTCAGCTTGGAATTCTGCGCTTTTACGGGCTAATTGGTTCTCTAGCTGGTCTTCTTGAATTTTAAGCTGAGTAAGGGTGGCCTGATGTTGTTTGGGTGGGAGCTGATCTGGACCCTGGAAGGTGAGGGTAGCTCGTTGAGAACGAAGAGCTTGGAGTTGATCAAGAAGGGGGCGATCGGTAGAGGATAGATTCTGGCGCAGAGATTGAAAGCTATTAATCAGTGAAGATAAGACTCGCCCTTTACGGCGCAGGATAGTTATGAAGGCCAGTTGGGAAAAAGAAGGAGACTCAGAAGCATCTATGCTGAAGGAGAGCATTGCATCTGTTGTTCCCGCCAGAGTGGCAATGTAGGCTTGTTTCCTAGATTCAGAGCTGGTGGAGAGCATCAGATCTAGATTCCGTTCTTCGATATCCGCAGCACGACTAAAGAGTTGATGGGTAAGGGTAAGATTTCCTTGCTCGTGATGCAACAGTGCCAAGTTGTTGAGGCTGGTGGCGACATGAGGGTGCTCTGCTCCCAGAACATTCTCGTAAATGCTCAGTGCGCGTTGGTAAAGGGGGACTGCCTTGGAATACAGGCCCTGAGAATCATATAGGCTTGCCAAGTTGTTGAGGCTATCTGCTACATCAGGGTGTTGTGATCCGAGCGTTTTTTCTCGAATGCTCAGTGCGCGTTGGTAAAGGGGAGCTGCCTTTGAATACAGGCCCTGGGAACTATACAACAGCGCCAAATTGTTAAGGCTTTGTGCAACATCAGCGTGGTCAGCTCCGAGCGTTTTTTCTCGAATATTCAGAGCGCGTTGGCATAGCGGCTCAGCCTTTGAGTAAAGCCCCTGAGAACGATACAACTCGGCCAAATTGTTGAGACCGGTAGCGACACTGGGATGTTCGGCTCCGAGCATTTTCTCATACGTGCTCAGAGCGCGTTGGAAAAGCGGCTCAGCCTTTGAATAGAGGCCCTGGGAACGATACAACAGCGCCAAGTTGTTGAGACTGCCTGCGACATCAGGGTGGTCTGCTCCAAGTGCTTTCTCTTGAATATTCAGTGCATGTTGGTGAAGTGGCTCAGCCTTTGAGTAAAGCCCCTGAGAACGATACAACTCTGCTAAGTTGTTGAGGCCGGTGGCGACATTGGGGTGTTCGGCTCCGAGCACTTTCTCATTCGTGCTCAGAGCGCGTTGGAAAAGCGGCTCAGCCTTTGAGTAAAGCCCTTGAGAACGATACAACAGAGCCAAGTTATTGAGGCTGACTGCGACATCAGGGTGGTCTGCTCCAAATACTTTCTCGCGAATGCTCAGAGCGCGTTGGAAAAGCGGCCCAGCCTTTGAGTAAAGCCCCTGAGAATGATACAACCCTGCCAAGTTATTGAGGCTGATGGCAACGTGAGGGTGCTCGACACTGAGTGCTTTCTCTCGAATACTCAGCGCACGCTGGTGAAGCGGCTCAGCCTTTGAATGAAGCCCCTGAGAACGATACAACTCTGCCAAGTTGTTGAGGCTGGTGGCGATATCAGGGTGTCCTGCTCCAAGTACTTTCTCGTCAATGTTCAGGGCGCGTTGGAAAAGCGGCTCAGCCTTTGAGTAAAGCCCCTGAGAATGATACAACAGAGCCAAGTTATTGAGGCTGGTGGCGATATCAGGGTGTCCTGCTCCAAGTACTTTTTCTCGAATACTCAGTACGCGTTGTGAGAACGCAACAGCTTCTGAGAAACGTCCCTGTTTGTATAGCTGAACAACTTGCTGATTTAACTGCTTAGCTTCTTCAAGCGATCGCTGTCTTTCACCATCTATATCGGCCTGTGCCATCAACAGGGAACCAGACCATTGGGGTTTCTGGCCAAGACTGAGCCGCAATGAATCAGCCTGAACATCAGCACCTTGCACTTTGACACTTTGTTTAGCCCAAGAATGCTGCATCAGCGGGGTAAGCCCAAATGTTGACATTGACAACAGCAGCAGTAACGAGAAGCGATGGCTAGAGAAGCGCATAGGGACTGAGGGGGCGCAGGCAATACAACTCAGTATGCCCCCGCTCACGGGATCGCACTGCATTGGTTTCAGGTTTGGTAACTACCTGCTATGGCTTTTGAAACTGGCTGCGGTAAACGGGCATTCCTTGCTCTAATGTGGTGCGCTCTCGCTCTGTGGGCACTGGCAATGGATTCTCTGGGAGCCAGTTCTGGTTCTGCCGAGTAAATGCAGGATTTTCAGAGATGCGATCGCACATCTCTTCCGCTACTTCCAATACATCAGACTGAACCAAGATCCAGCCGCCGGGTTTTATACAACCCGCTAGGGCTTCTACTAACTCTGGTTGCACCACCCGCCGCTTTTGATGACGCCGCTTAAACCAAGGATCTGGAAACTGGATGGTGACCGCTTGCACAGATTGAGGCGGGAGAAGCGTCTTTAAGGATGTATTGATATTGCAGAAAAGATAGTGCAGGTTGTTGAGCTGCCGCATATTGCGATCTTGATTGGCACGGTCAACTAAGGGTTGGCGAATTTCCACACCTAGATAATTCCAGTCGGGCTGATGCTCCGCCATCTCTAGTAGAAATAGACCTCGGGCGCAGCCAATATCGAGATGCAGAGGTCGTTCGGGCTTGGCAAAAATATCTTGCAAGTTTGGAGGCGCAGTGGCCACCAAATATTTCTGACTGAGGGGATTAACGTGCTGACGCACTCGAACCAGGGGCATGGACTTAACCGAACTAAAAAGAATCCCCAGAAGAAACTGGGGAATACAATAATCATAAACAGTAAACGGGCCAGGAGGGATTCGAACCCCCGACACCGTGGTCCGAAGCCACGTGCTCTAGTCCACTGAGCTACAAGCCCAAAGCTCGTCTATCTTAGCAGAGATTTCTCGACGTTCTTGCGACTTGCCTCTGAACTACAGCTTGAAATTCGTTGGCTTAATGCGTAAAACTCGTCAGCTATAATGATAGCGACAGGTTAAAAAATCTACCTTGGCGTTGCCAACCCGGTAAACTAGGCGATCCTCCAGCGTTACTCTACGGCTCCAGATATCAGGCCCAACGTATTTCAATGGTTCAGGCTTTCCCGTGCCGGTGAATGGATGCTCTAGACATTCGTCGATAAATCTCCAAACCTTATCGTAGGCGGTCGGATTGGTTCGAGCGAGAAACTTAAGATCTTCGCGGAATTCAGCTTCAAAGATCGGAACTCTCTGCGGTAATGCTCCCGGTGATGTTGACTGTATCCGCTTCTTCCGTTTGCTCACAGTATTGCCGCAGTTCTGCTAGTGTCTGCTCATGATCGATTTGCTCAGGTCTATCTAGATCACGAGTCTGAGATTTTTCTAAAGCTGAGAATAATCGCTCAGCGTTTTTGGACGATCGCAACAAATGTACTGTCTCCACTAGGCTACTCAGCTCAGACTCAGCCAGAATGGCAACGTTAGGCGCATCCTTACGCTTCACGATCACAACGGAACTATCTTCGGCAACCTCATCCAGGATTTTAAAGAATTCCTTACGGGCGTTCGTAGCGGACTCTGCTTTACTGATCAGCATAGTTGTACCTGAAACCTGTACAGTTAAAGAATAGCACCAGAATCTTAGATTACAAAGAGACGACTTTAGGGGAGCCAGCGAGGATTTAAGCCAGCAGCGACTAAATTCGGTTCTTGGCTATCAGAGTCTAAAGGAAGGAGCTTGAGCGTACTGCTCTCTTCAACGCCTTCAGTATTCACTTGGTCAAAGAGAAGGGCTGAACCGTCAGGGGCCAGACTAATGTTGGTTCGCTCCTGTGGCAAAAGGTTGAGAAGCCGGGTGAGCTGACCTGACTCTAAATCAATCTTAGCCAGATAAGGATTCTCGATATATTCTTCTCCGGGCTGAACTTGGGTGAGTAGACCGTAAAGGAACTGCTTTTGAGGTCCAAAGGCAGTTTTGAGAATCGATCCCTTTGTTTTCAATAACTCTTTTTGAATGCCTTGATTGGTGACCAAGAATAGAGAGCGGCTGTAGTCTGGGTTAAATCTCAGCATGGTGGCAGCCGTTCCATCTGGGGCAAAGCTGAGTACGACGCCAAACTGAGGTAAGAAGCCCAGAGGTTCGCCAGTTTGTTGTTTTTCGAGTGGGAGGAGGGCAATGCCTTCGCCTTGGGCAATTACAAGGGTGTTGCTATCAGGGGCAATCAAAAAGTCTCCACCGGTCACGCCTTCAAGTTGCTTTAGTGAACCGTTGGTTAGCTGCCAAAGATCTACGGCTCCTAAGCCTTCGCCTCGCCTTAATGATCGCTGGATAACGATCCGCTCACCATCTTGCGATAGCTCGAACTTAAGGATTTGATATTTTTCGTTATCAAGGACCAGCTTGGTTTTGCCGGGGTCTGAGGTGGGGGTAGCAGGGAGATCAGGGGCGTCAATTTTGAGGCCAGTGGTCACTGTATAAAGCTGGGGGTTGAAGTCCTGTTGTTCTTGGACTTTGAGATCGTTGGCGGCGAAGAGGATGCGATCGCCCAATGGGTATATACGATAATCAACGACGTATAGATTCTTGGGGGTCAGAACGGTCTTCTCGTCCTGGGTAAGGTTCCGCAAAATAAGTCGTCCCGCTTCTTCACCGTTTATACCTAGGTATACGAAGGCGCGATCGCGACTCTGAAACTCCCCTGTGAAGGGCTGCATCACTTTTGGCTGATGGCGCGAGCCTCGACTGGCTTCAAGGATATTAGCAAGCTGTACCTGAAACTCAGTCCCGTAGGGCATTTGGTCTGTGAGGGTATAGGCAAAACGCCGACCCGACCAGCTCGCTTTCCCTTCCAAGGGGGGAGTAATTTGCAGGTTCTCTTCGACTTGCTCCCAGTCCATTGTCCGGTTGAATTCCAGCGTAAAGGCCGTGTTCTCAGCGCCGACTTGCTGATTGTTCCAGTTGAAGTCCCGCACCTGAGGAACGGTGCGATCTCCTGATAGCAAGAGCAAGACTATCAAAACCGTGAAGATGGTTATGAGTGAAATCGCTGCTCGGTCAAGGGGTTGAAGCCGTTTCATATCTGTTATTTGGGTTGCCTGGGTCTATCTTAGGACGACGCTATCTCTGTATATACAGGTTTACGGCCCAAGATATACAGCGTAGTGAGATCATCCCAAACTCCTTGCTCAGTTTGGAGGGTTTCTAGCTCTGTAGCAAACTCGGCTTTGATGCGCGCTAGTTGCGGTTGGGAAAGAGTCGACAACCCATCGTTCGCTACTTGCGGGGAGGTAACTGAAGGATTCACAACGACGCTTTCCCAGGTTGCTCTTGCTTTATCCAGGGTGGTGAAGCTTCCGTGCTGCTCTGTTTTGAGTTCAACAGCTTCAAAACCAGCATTTTCAAATAACGTTCGACACTGATCAATTGAACCCATCCGATTGCTGGCTTCTAGAGCAAGACCGTGTCTTGCCAATACTCTCCGTAGAACAACGGCTCCCACATATGCAGTATCAGCAGGGGTATGAACCGCGATTCGACCCCCTGGCTTGAGAAATCGATGCCAAAGGCGTAATGTCGCTGCTTTATTTTTCATCCAGGGGAATGTGTTGGCGCACAGGACATGATCAAACTGATGGGCTGGGTCGTCGAGGGTCTCAGCGTCTGCCAGTTGAAACGTGACGTTATTGAGTCCTAATGCGGTAACTTTGCGGTGTGCTTGCTTCAGCATTCTAGGAGAGATGTCTACCCCAGTGACATGTCCCTGAGTACCGACGGTTTTGGCGGATGCGATCGCAACACAGCCTGTGCCTGTCCCAATATCTAAAACAGATTCCCCGATACTAACGGGCGAATATGCCAGCAGACGATGGCAAACTTGAACACGCCACTCACCCTCGTCATAGCCTTGACTTCTGCGATCATAGAAGTCCGCAACCCCTTGCTTGTAAGCATCCAGTTCAAGTGATTGTGCCATCAGAGTTGTCCTGGAACTACGGCCTAACGTCAACGTAACCCTTAATAGCTTAATGGTCTTCCCCGCATCTTCTAAGCTGGGTGGTAGTAGAACCTCAACGCACGAGCTTTTGGCTAGGTCATTAAGTCATTTGAATCATTTTGTTCAAAACAACATGGAGAAAATAATGGTCGGTAATACTGCACTCGTGACCGGCGCATCAAGTGGTATTGGTGCCGAACTCGCACGCCTACATGCAGCACAGGGGGGGGATCTTGTATTAGTTGCCCGTCGTGAAAGTGCCCTAAACGAATTGAAATCCGAACTGGAGAGCGCTCACAGTATCAAAGCAACCGTTATTGCTGCTGACCTAGCCCAACCTGATTCGGCTGAAAAAATCTTTGCAGCCACGGAAGCATCTGGAATCCAAATCGATATTTTGATCAATAATGCGGGCTTCGGCGGCCACGGGAAGTTCCACGAGCGAGACCTTACGCAAGATCAGGCCATGATGCAGGTCAATATGGTTTCTCTAGTGAACCTGACGCACCTGTATTTGCAAGGAATGGTAAGCCGCAATTCTGGAAAAATATTGCATGTGGCATCGACTGCAGGCTTTCTGCCAGGACCCCTACAGGCCGTTTACTATGCTACAAAAGCCTTTGTGGTCTCTTTCTCTCAGGCGATCGCTCAGGAACTATCTGATACGAACGTCACCTCGACGGCCCTTTGTCCAGGGCCAGTTGCTACTGAATTTGTTGAAGCTGGTGACCTTGAAGGGACGTCAACCTGGAACAATGCAGCATCTCCTGAATCCGTTGCTAAGTGTGGCTATGAAGCCATGTTCAAAGGCGATTTGGTCAAAATCAATGAGGCAAGACTGAGCTTCCTGATCAACTGGTTTGTTCCTTTCCTCCCGCGCAAGATGTTACTGAAAATGTCACAGCAGTCTATGGAGAAACAGTAGCTGCTACAGAGTTGTTGTATCCCCTGCTGGAGAGTATTTTCAGGCGTCTATATGTGAGCAATGAAGAACAAACTCCAGCCTCTAGATCGGGTCGCATTGTTGTTGATCCTTTGTCTCACGCTCCTGATTGGCCTAGTGTTGGCAAGTGGAGATCGCACCTATCCTAAAGTGCGAGACTTTAGCTGGCAGAATCAGCGAGTAGGGGTCAACGATCTGGCCTTTACCTTGACCTTCAACCGCGCGATGAATTGGCAAAGCGTTACTGAGAATCTGACCATTAGCCCACCACTCCCCGGCAAAATGAGCTGGTCAGGCCGACGACTGGCCTATACGCTGACGCAGCCCATTCCCTACGGTCAGAAATTTCAACTCATGCTGGCCCAGGCTACAGGGACCAAGGGCGAAACGATGCAGACCTTTGAGAGATCGTTCCGCAGTCGAGATAAGGCGTTTGTCTACCTGGGCATTTCAGAAAAAGAGAACGGGCGGTTAATATTCAAAAATTTGACCCGCAACACGCAGGTGATGCTAACGCCGCCCAATTTTACCGTGCTTGATTTTAGGGTCGATCCAGGTCGCGATCGCATCTTATTTAGAGCACTCGATCGAACCCAACCGGAGCAAACAATTTTTGAAGCTCAGCTCTATACGGTGTTGCTCGAAGCACCAGGACAGATCAAACTGTTGCTCGATAATACCCAATATCAGATCCTCAAATTTGACGTGACTTTAGACGGCAAGACGACCATTGTTCAGCGTTTCGATCGCAGCAAAGACGGCCAAGTCAGTCTCTGGACATTAGATGCCGACGGAACACCTCAATTCGTCACGAATAAGAATGTAGATAGTGACGTGTTGATTACACCTGATGGTCAAACTGTAGCCGTCAGTCAAAATCAAGGACTCGCGGTTTTAGCCCTTTCGCCCCAGTCTTCTCAACAACCTACGCGGTTTTTACCGAATTTCCATCATGCCATTAGCTTTACAAGGGACGGATCGTCAGCACTGATGGTCAAATACAATTCAGATTCGACACGTTCTCTATTCTTAGTCCCCAACAATGGCTCGGCGCAACAACTGCTAACGACCACAGGCGTCTTCTTTGATGCTCAGCTCGATTCGCAGACCAAGACTGTTTACTGTCTCTATTCTCAATTCAACCCTGAACAGGGGTTTCGGTCTGACCTGCATCTGAGCGCCATTGAACTCGAAGGTGGTCAACCACGAATCCTGAAAACATTTCCTGGACAAGCCACGGGGCATTTTAGTTTGGCTCCCGATCGTTCAGGGCTGCTCTATGAAGAAATAACCGTCACGGATCAGCCCCATCCCAGCGTCGTACAGAACATTTTCGGTCAAACGATCACAGAGAGTCAGCTCTGGTTATTACCCCTATCAAAAGAAGCTGAGTCAACGTCAGTCCCTCAGAGAATTGCGGCAGGTCTAAAGCCCCAATGGGTGCCCTAATGAAAGTTCGTGCTCACCTCTCAGCCCTGCTGCGCTTCATGGGTTGCCGTTGCGCTAACCTAGACTCTGGAGTTTCCGCAATGTCTGGACGGAATTGAATGGAGCAGTTTGGGAGTGCATTGACACTCTTTTTCAGTTTGCTGGCTGAGGCGATGCCCTTTCTAATTTTTGGCGTCGTAGTGTCGGGTCTGCTATTGCTGTTCGTCGATGAACAGAAGCTGATTACACTTTTCCCCAAGAATCCCCTACTGGGAGCGTTATCGGGTAGCCTGTTTGGCTTTCTCTTTCCGGTGTGTGAATGCGGCAATGTGCCGGTGGCGCGGCGGCTGATTATGCAAGGGGTCTCAGCCCCGGTGGCTATTGGGTTCCTGCTGGCGGCTCCCACTATTAATCCGGTGGTGATTTGGGCTACCTGGACCGCATTTCGAGATCAGCCTGAACTGGTGGTGCTGCGGGTGGTATTTTCACTGGCAATAGCAACCATCATCGCCCTCGTCTTTAGCAGCCAAGCTGACCTCAAACCCTTTTTGCAGCCCACCATCGCTGCGGCCATGCCCAAATCAGATCAAGACGATAAACCTGCACTGCTCAGAACAGGCACGTTTTTACTGGGTCAACCCGGTCAGCCCATCGAACTCGATACCACCAATCTGCAGTCAGTGCTGGCGGCGAATCCGGCAGCAAAACTTTCGGTGCGCGATCGCATTCCCCTTTTCATTGAAAACACCATCCAGGAATTGCGCGAAATGGGAGCCATCCTGGTTCTGGGCAGTGCGCTGGCAACCATCATTCAAGTGGCAGTGCCCCGCGAGATTGTCTTGAGCCTAGGCCAAGGTCCGGTGTCATCGATTGTCTCTATGATCACCCTGGGCGGCGTGATTTCGATTTGCTCCACTGTGGATGCGTTCTTTGCTTTGTCCTTTGCCTCCACCTTTACCGGCGGCGCACTGCTAGCTTTTCTGGTGTTTGGTCCCATGTTTGACCTGAAGAGTTTGGGCCTGTTGCTGACGGTGTTCAAAACACGGGCCGTCGTTTATATTTTTGTGCTGATTCTGCAGTTGACCTTTTTGTTTACGCTAGCAATCAATCTCTGGATTAGCTGAGCGGAGGATATTGAAATGACAGTTAAATCATTCCCCTGGATCAAAATAACGGATTGGCTGACGGTGGTGGCAATGGCAGCCTGGGGTTCCTTACTAATCAAATTCTGGATCTCTGGCAGGCTCGGAATTTTGATTCACCCTAACTATTTTGCCCTCACCATTGGTGGTGGTTTCTTTATGGTGATCGTAGCGATCTTCCAGGGGCTGAAGCTGTGGCGACAGCCCCAAGGAGTGAGAATGCAGCATTTTTCATTTTTGTCTCCCCAGTGGCTGAGCATCATTTTGCTGGTGTCAGCCCTAGTGGGCTTTCTTGTTCCGCTGAGACCGTTTGCGAGTCAGACAGCGATTCAACGGGGACTGCAAGATACAACGGTGGTGACTCGGGCCAATCCCCAGGCCTTTCGCACCGAGAGTAATCCCGAATCAAGAACGCTCCTCGACTGGGTCCGTACCCTGGATGTCTACCCTGAACCTGATGCCTATCAAGGCCAGAAAGTGAATGTTGAGGGTTTCGTCGTGTATCCTGACAACTTGCCTGATACTTATCTGACCCTGGCCCGATTTGCCATTACCTGCTGTGCGGCAGATGCCTATCCAATTGGTTTACCCGTAAAGCTCAAGGCAGATCGCAAAGCTTACCCCATCGACCAATGGTTTGCTGTCAAGGGGCAGATGCAGACTGAAACCCTAGACAGCAAACGGCAGCTTGTGATCGTGGCTGATTCCCTCAAGCCCATTCCAGAACCCCGAAATCCCTATTCCTATTAACAGGTACTTGTATCATCTAGGGCGGAAAATTCTGACTTCGGGTTCGGCGTAATTAGTGCTAGCTGTTTATTTGCTTGAGCTTGCCAATTTTGGGCTTCAATAGGAATCTCTGCCGCCGGTATGACATTCTTTTGCAGCTTACGCTGCTCTACTTTTTTAAAGGGTCGGGGCAATTGGCGTAAGTCATGCCAAACCGCTGGGAAAGTCAAGACGTCTGTTGGTCTTGGAGGCAAGCCGCCTCTTCCTATATGAACGAATTTCCCTGGAACGCATCCTTCGGCAGTTTTTTTTAGGAAGATGTCTTCACTGAAGTCAAAATAATAGTCAGGGCTTTCGGTGTTAAGACTCGGTAAAATCAACGGACGTAGGAGGATTTGGGCAGAAACGGAGGATAAAAAAGCCTCCCGCCCTATCCATATGCCGAGGGTCGAGAGTAGGATTTTGAGTACATTCTGCAGAAATGAGTGTGAAAAATATCCTTTAGTCATAGCCGCTAATGAAATTCTGGAGACAATCACAAGTCAGTTGAATTCATGCATTATTAGGAGCATTTTTCCCTGTAGAGAAATAGCTCCCGACTGTTTGCATACCCAAGCTTCATATCAATGAGAGGCGAGCGAAATATGCGCTTGTTTATAATTCTTAATCAATGATGATTAAACTCTAGCAATCTGTGAATATACCGCTTGCGTCAATCTGCTCGAAGCGGCAAGCAGATGAAATCTTTTAGCGGTAGAGAGTCAATCGAATGAGTGGGGATTTTCAGATGGTGAATCTACTCTTTATCTGCAAAGATCTGCTGCTCCAGTGAGATCTTCGGAGGTCTCCCATAGTTGTTGAGCCACGCCTCGGTTCTGTGCTGAGTTTGACTGAGATACTTTGCCAGGTTTTCCGCTCATTTCTAAGAAGCCCTGGGGACCAAAATAGTCCCCGCCGCTAACATCGGGGGCCAACGCTGCATATAGAGTGGGTTGGGCTGCCTCTGCCGGAGAGTGGGTGATCAAAGATAAGCCACTCAGCTTCAGTAGCTTAATGGTGCCTGTAGACATATGTCGGCTGAGTTCGGTATCGGAGCCACCAGGATGGGCGCAGACGGACAGCGTTTGGCGGTCTGAAGCGACTAGCTTGCGACTCAGTTCGTTGGCAAACATGAGACAGGCTAATTTGCTCTGAGCGTAAGCACAAAATCGAGAATAATTACGTTCTGATTGCAAATCATCAAAGTTGATTTTCCCGAGCTTGTGGGCGTTGCTGCTGAGGGAAACCACTCTGGCCTCTGAGGTATCGGGCATTAGATCAATTAAAAGAGTCGTCAGCAAAAAGTGGCCCAAATGGTTGACGCCCATCTGGCTTTCAAAACCATCTTCTGTCTTTGTATAGGGCGGAATCATGATGCCAGCATTGTTGATCAGTAAATCCAGATGAGAGAACTGCTGCCGATAGGTGTCGGCAAACGCCCGGACTGAGGATAGTTTGCTGAGATCTAGCTCAATGATGTCGAGGTCTGCATCCGGTACTTTCGCGAGAATAGACTTTTTTGCTTGTTCGGCTTTGTCTAGGGCGTGTCATCAATTAAGCCATATAACAGAGGCTGCTAGGTAAATAGCTCCTAGAAAATTGACGGCTCGTTTATCGTAGCGTGTGGCAATTGCCCGATACTGCTTGATCTTGGCAAAAAAGTT